>JBHIDV010000523.1:0-1510 GCA_046760285.1 Sedimentisphaerales bacterium | reverse complement strand
ATTTTTTCGGTAGATTCAGCGTGCCCGATGTCGAGCCAGTGGACATCCTTGAAAGTTTTGAACCAGGTCCGCTGGCTCTTGGCCAGCCGACGGGTGTTCTTCTTGATAAGTTCGACTGCATCAACTAATGTCTGACGACCATTTAGGTAATCGATTATCTCAGCGTAACCAATAGCACATCGGGCCTGCGGACCCAGCGGTTTTTCTTCTGCCAGCAAAGATTTGACCTCATCAACAAGGCCGGCTGCTATCATCTTTTTTACTCTGGCGTTGATCCTTCTGTTCTCTTCACCTTTTTCTCGTCGCAGCCCGATTATCGTCCAATCATACTTCGTCCCTCGTGCTTCCCATTGCTGTTGGAAGCTGGAGATGGGTTTGCCTGTAAGCTGATAAACTTCCAGAGCCCGGATAATGCGTTTAGCGTCATTTGGACTGATGCGTTCAGCGGCAGCAGGGTCAACCATTGCCAATTCGCGATAAAGTTGTGTCAGACCTTCGGCTTCTGCTCTTGCTTGTAACTCTGCACGTATCTGCTGATTAGTCCCGGGTCCTTCAAAGAGACCGTACAACAAGGCCTTTATATACAGAGCTGTTCCGCCGACCGCGATAATGGGCTTGTTACGGCCCTTTATCCGCTCTATGGCCTGATAAGCTAAATCCAAAAAGGCAGCCACGCTAAAGGATTCGCTCGGCTCGACCACGTCGATTAAGTGATATTTGACCCGCTCGCGGACCTGTTTGGGCGGCTTGGCAGTGCCGATATCCATACGCCGATAGACCTTCATCGAGTCGATGCTGATTATTTCAGCATCCAGGCTTTCAGCCAACCTGAAAGCCAACTGCCCCTTGCCCGATGCGGTAACGCCGATAATTAGAACCATTTTTCAATTTGCCCCGTTAGAAATTCTACTACCAGCTAATAATACAATAAAAAAGAAAAAGTTTCTAACGGGGTTTACTATTTACGATTTACTGTTTACTATTTTTCAAGATGGATGATAACGATTTTTACACTCAATTAGCCTATAACACAACGCTGGTCAATAATAGGCTGCGATTTCTTTTGACCAAGTCCGCCGTATTTGGAACGAGTAGCGAGCTGAAAGATGCGCTTGTATATGTTATTGAGGCGCCGGGCAAGCGTATCCGCTCGGTGTTGGCGCTATGGTGCTGTGAGCTGGTCGGTGGCCGAATAAACCACAATGCTGAGATTGCAGCAGCGGCGATTGAAATGGTGCATACTTATTCGTTAATACATGACGATCTGCCGGCTATGGACAACGATGACTTTCGGCGGGGCCAGCCAACCTGTCATAAAATTTTTGGTGAGGCGGCAGCCATTTTAGTCGGCGATGCCCTTTTGACGCTGGCGTTTGAGGTTTTAGCCAAAGAGATTGACCAGTCAGCAGTGGCAGTGAAATTGATTGGTGAATTGTCAGAAGCCGCTGGGCCGGCTGGTATGATTGCAGGCCAAATGGCTGATTTGAAGGCCGAAAAGACCGCCAGCAGC
>JBHIDV010000522.1:0-1512 GCA_046760285.1 Sedimentisphaerales bacterium | reverse complement strand
GTTTAGGGAAAATGATAAACAACTTTATGAAATCAGTTAATAGCGGCCATAAAACCAGAATCTAGTATCCAGTATCCAGAATCCATTAACCATGACAGACAAAGAGAGACAACAACTTCTTAAGCAGCTTTTGGAAAAGAAAAAAGCTGGCCAACTTAAACCTGCCGACAGATTCAAAATACCTCCTCAGGATATGCCTGAGCAAGACCACATTGTCAGAAGAAGCAACGTCAACGAGGTAGCGCTGGGCTATACCGAAACGCAGGCTCAACTGGAAGCTATGCGGTGTTTGCAGTGCAAAAACGCCCCCTGTATTGAGGGCTGCCCGGTGCAGATAAGGATACAAGATTTTATAGCTGCTATTGCTGATGGCAACTATAAGCAAGCTCTGGCTATCATCAAAGAAAATTCATTATTGCCTGCTGTTTGTGGCCGAGTGTGCCCCCAGGAGGTCCAGTGCCAGCTAACGTGCACGGTGGGGCGAAAATTTAAAGACCCTACCCAGGCCGTTTCCATCGGCCGACTGGAGAGATTTGTTGCTGACCTTGACCAGGAAGAAAATATTCCTGCTGTCGCATCAGAGACCGGCATGAAAGTAGCTATCATCGGCTCTGGTCCCGGCGGTATCGTCGCCGCTGCAGACACCAGAAGAGCAGGCCACGATATCACTATATTCGAGGCCTTTCATAAGCCGGGCGGCGTAATGGTTTACGGAATCCCAGAATTTAGACTGCCTAAAGCCATCGTCCAGAAGGAAATCGACACGCTCCGGAAAATGGGCGTCAAAATCGTCACTAACTTCATTGTCGGCAGGACTAAGACTATCGAACAATTGATGAAAGAAGACGGCTTTGATGCGGTCTATATCGGGGTGGGGGCTGGCCTGCCGAGATTTATGGGTATCCAAGGCGAGTCTCTTATCGGCGTATATAGCGCCAATGAGTATCTTACGCGCGCTAATCTTATGAAGGCCTACGATTTCGGCAGTGGCAGCGATACCCCGATTGCAATCTCAGAAAAGGTCGCTGTTGTTGGCGGCGGCAACGTCGCTATGGACTCAGCCAGAACAGCCGTCAGGCTCGGAGCCGAAAAGGTATATCTGGTTTATCGAAGAACCGAAAAGGAAATGCCCGCCCGAATCGAAGAAGTCCAGCACGCCAAAGAAGAAGGCATCGAATTTCACATCCTGCAAAGTCCCAAACGAATCATCGGGAATGAGAATAGCCACGTTACTGCTATCGAATGTTTAAAGTATCGGCTGGGCGAGCCGGATGAATCCGGCAGACGAAGGCCCATCCCTATCGAAGGCTCAGAGTTTAGAATTGACGTTGACAGCGTGATTATAGCTATCGGCAACGCTGCCAATCCGTTGATTCGTCAAACCACACCCGGCTTGGAATTTAACAAGTGGGGAAATATTGTTGTTGATGAAGATTGCAAAACCTCGCTGGAAGGTGTTTATGCCGGCGGAGACATCGTCCTTGGTGCCGCGACTGTGATTTTGGCGATGGG
>JBHIDV010000521.1:0-1519 GCA_046760285.1 Sedimentisphaerales bacterium | reverse complement strand
GGTCAGCACTGCCTTTGCCAGCGCCGAATCTGGTTTAGAGGTAATGCGATACTGGTTAAGCCACATTCGCATCCCCAAAACGACGGCACCGACTGCCATACTCAGCACTATAACCGCTGCTTTGCAAAATGACCTGACCAACAATGGTATATCGAACATAACGGTAAACTATGATGGCTCTAAAATAAATGTTCCATCCGTTACATTGGCTACAGCGCAAAATTGCAGCTTCACTGTGGAAATGCGGCAAATTGATGATGATACTATACAGTTAGATGTTACAGGTATAAATAGACAGATAAATCGCACCATAAGAGTTGATTTCAATATCGAACCTTATGAGCATCCCATTTTTAATTACGGCCTGGCGACAAAAGGACCTCTGAACTTTCCTGGAAATCCTACTATTACCGCTGCAAACTCTGCCTGGGAAGCAGACATGTATATTGAAAGCTCCGGCAGTGCTATAGGAGTGTCCGTGGGGGGCAACACGAACTTCGATGGCGATGTCAATATAGGCAATCCAGATGCCAGCGTCACTTTTGGAGGTGATGTGCAAATCGCCGGCGATTACGGCCAGGAAGCTATCGACAATCATGTCTCTATTGGCGTGGACAGCCCAGAGTTTCCTGAGCCTGACGTTAGCCACTTTCTGCAATATGCCACGGGCGATATTATTGACTCCTCGACCGATCTGAGTAAAGGTATCACTCTCGTCAACGCAACAATAAAGGCTGGAACCAATCCAGTTTTTGGTGGCAGTGTCACAGTGCAGGGAATCTTGCTTATCGAATCGCCTAACAAGGTCACATTTAGCCGAAATGTGACCCTCCAGGGAATTATAATTGCTGACGGCGACATACACAATCCGGATCCCGGAACAAACAGAATTGATTTCTGTGGTAATTTTGATACCGGACCCTATCCGAATGACCCCCAATTTGATGCCATCCGCCATGAGATCGGTTCTTCAGTAATTGGCCCAGGTTTCGCCACCACGTTTGGCGGCAATTTCTCCACATTGGAAGGAGTCATGGCGGTAAGTGGTGTACATTTCTATGGTAATGCAAGTGCATTGATTAAAGGCACGATTATTAATTACTCGGATAATGCCACCATAGTAGAGGGCAACGTCACTATGAACTTTGACCGAGCAGGCACTACCAAGATCCCGGCCGGTTTCGACACTACACGAGTGTTGCGATACGAGCCTTTATCCTACACAATCATACTATAGGCTCCGTCTTCAACATAGCTAACGCAAAGACACAACAATTGAGCTAAGAAGATGAAAAAAAAGTGCCAGGAAAAGGCACAAAAGGATAAAAAATAAAAGCTGAAATTTTTGTGCCTTTTTGTCTGCTTTTTGTGGCCTAAACAAAAGAGGCCTTTGTAGTGGTGAAAATGAAGTCTATCAAAAAAGTAGTATGCCTAAAACGCCGGGGTGCCGTGCTTATCATATCTATGATATTTGTTCTGCTCTTCTCTGCGCTGGCTGTAAGCATGGCTACCATGTCCG
>JBHIDV010000520.1:0-1528 GCA_046760285.1 Sedimentisphaerales bacterium | reverse complement strand
ATAATTGTTCCCATTCTTCGTTCAGCCAAGCAACCCGCAAAGCCAACACCGATGATGAACCTAAACGAGTCCATATCATACCTGACTGTTTCAAACGTTTACCTACCACATTTTTGCACGCTCCTTCAGCTGATCCAGAGCTTATATCATAACCTTTAGCTCTAAATACATCGTAACGCATCTGCTGCTCATTAACCGAAATGTATCGGTACAAATCATCAACCGCCTGCCTTTTACGCCCACGATGCCTCTTACACTGCTGCTTCAAATCGTCCAACAACCTCTTCGTCCGGCCATCCCACAGCCAACTCGAATGCTGCTCTGACCACCTCTTAGTTGCTTTTGTACCCTCGCCAAATAAAACCTTGCCGCAATCCCAAACATGCTCGCAGGCATGATACCAATCTATTATAAATGTGGCCCGGCCAAAATGCCGGTGATGTTCTGTGCGAATCCAGCCTGCACCGTCACCCAGGTAAACTGCTTCTTTAGCTTGCCGAAAACCACATCTACAAGCCTGCTGCCAGAGATGCCAGCCGAATCTCTCGGAGTTTTCAAAACTCGCCACAAACCTGCCGTCATCTTTTTGCCCACGCTGATTTTTCCAATAAATGCTTGCCACCTTTACCTCGTGCCAGCCATCAATTTCGTGGGCTGTGGTGCCGTCAACGGCGATATATACTCTCTCAGGATTGTTTTCAGAATCAGGGATTTGCCTCTGCTCGCAAAAGTCCTGAAGCGAGTTGGCCTGGCCCTTTATTACTACTGAGCCGACGTGCTGAACCAGCCGTTCAATAGTATTGTCTGAGACCTTCTGTCCCGTAAGTGCCTCAATCTTTCGGGATGTTTGCTCAAAACTATCATCTACCGCCACCATACAACAGGCCTTTGCCAAAGCAGGACTGATTTGCTGGCAACCTAATCCACTGGCCAGATCATAGGGAAATAAAGTTTCTCCACAATCTGGACATCGATAATAAGCACGCCTGATTCTTATCCATCCAAAAAGAGTATGTACGTATTTGGGGCGGTGCTGGATAAACTTCATCCAGCCGCCACATTTGCAGGCTATTGAACTTTTCTGGTAACCATTTGCGTTGCGATTGACCAGTCGCTGCAAGAGTCCTTGACCCAGTAATTGCATTTTTTTCTTAAGCAGTTCTTCCATTGCGCCCAGGTCTTGCTGGACTAATTCAAATTCTTCTGCAAAGGCTTCTTCCAATTGTTCTAAGATTTTGCTATCCATAATAGTGTCCTCCATAGGGCAAATAGGTTTTGTTTATATTTTTCCCCATTTTGCCCATCTGGAGGACATTTTTCTACCTACAAACGTGAAGTGCACCCGTCTCAATTAACATAACACAGTTGAGGCTGCTCGCTCGGTTTTCATAACCTTAGCCCTCAACGGCCTAGGGGATTTTATCTGCCATTGCACAGTAAATTTGCTGAAAATTGCTTTCCCGTGCCATTTCGCTTATAATTTCATTCCGAGAGTATCATGCGATTGGGATAGTGGGTGTATTTAGCG
>JBHIDV010000519.1:0-1531 GCA_046760285.1 Sedimentisphaerales bacterium | reverse complement strand
CCCCAAACGGATTTTTCGCTCGCTAAGAGCGAAAAATACAGGTATTTTTTACTGCCAGCAGTAAAAAATTCGTTTGGGGGTCCCCTGTGTTCAACTTCAGCCGTACAATCTAAAGAAAGCGGTGATGTTTTACGTGCCGGCACCGCAAAGATTGATATCACGCCGAAAAAACCTGTTAAAATGGCAGGCTATCGCAGTCGCACAGGACTATCCGAAGGTGTTCACGACCCCTTATCGGCACGAGTGATTGCATTTGAGAGGGACCCCATTTCGCAAAAAGATGGCGAAATGGGAACCCAGAACAAGGGTAAACGGCTCGTATTGGTTTCAACTGACTTGATAGGCTTTTACAATGAAACCGCTGAGCATTTCCGGAAAATTATTTTAGATGAGTTTAAACTCCAGCCGGGCGAACTTTTTCTAAGCGCCATACATACACACGCCGGGCCAAGTCTGACCATTGATAAGGAAAAAGGCCATCCCCATAATCTCGAATATACAGAAAGCTTAAAAGGCAAGCTAATAGAAGCAATTCGCAAAGCACTCCATAATATGCGCTCGGCACGAATTGGTGTAGGCATAGGATACTGCCCAATTGGTTCGAATCGACGTGAGCTAAAATTCGATAGTTCAGGCAACAGCTCGATTAAACTCGGACGCAATCCTTATGGTCCCACAGACAAGCAAGTTCTGGTCATGAAAGTCAAAAAACCTGATGGGACTACTATTGCAGCACTATTTGATTATGCAACCCACGCTACCTGTTTAGGAGGTAAAAATTATATCATCAGCGGTGATGTACTTGGACTTGCTGAACAGTTTGTGGAGAAGATACTTGGTAAGGATGTGATTGCTCCTGCATTTGCAGGAGCATCTGGCAATATTGACCCGTGGTTTAGAGTGCTTCCTGCATTCAACACCGAGCCAGGCTGGATTCCGGAGCCGGTGCTGCTGGGAACAATGCTGGGCGAGGAAGTAGTGCATATTTTTCGTGGCATTGAAAATGTCCACAGCGATGGAGAAATAAAAACCGCTTTCATAACGCTTGAGCTTCCGGGCAAACCCAAAAATGAAGTTACTGTAACGAAGGATTGCCCACCTACGCCGTTGAATATAACTGCTGCACGGGTGGGTGATATTGGCTTTGTTGGTATCGGCTGTGAAGTGCTGACCGAAATCGGTATGGCCATCAAGGCTGCTTCACCCTGCAAGCACACATTTGTCATTACACACTGCAACGGTGCAGCCGGTTATTTGCCACCCAAGCATTTATACATAGAAGGAGGATACGAAATTAAGAGCAGTCCCTTTGCCCCTCAAGCAGCGGATATGGTCGTAAAGCAGGTAGTCAAAATGCTTCATGAATTAGCGAATTAGTACTATAGCGCAATTTAATATCGAAAATGTGGATTTTCTGGTAAAAATCTGAAGCACGAAACATAAAGTCAGGTTATCAGGACACCAGGTTATCAGGTAGTGGGCATCAGGTTATCAGGACACCAGGCATGTCCTGAGCAACGTCGAAGGATTA
>JBHIDV010000518.1:0-1546 GCA_046760285.1 Sedimentisphaerales bacterium | reverse complement strand
TTCTTTCCGAGTAGGAAAACCCCCAGTGAAACTGGGGGCTAAATAAAATATAAAAATATTTAGCCCCGTGTTCCTTCGACCTTGCTCAGGACAGGTTTACACGGGGTTTACCAACCGCCTGGTTGAAGCAGGTCGCTGACCGGCTCGTTCCACCAGTTCGGGTCTCTAAAATACTCCTTGAGCATCATAGCGGCGACCACGCCATCACCGACTGCGGTGGCCAACTGCATAGCTGCTCCTACTCTGCAGTCGCCTGCCACGAAAACACCCGGGACGGTTGTCCTGAGATACGCACAATCACACTTGATGAATCCTCTGTCGGTCAACTCCACAAAACCTTTCAAAAAGTCGGTATTCGGCACCATGCCAACAAATATAAAGACCCCATCGCAAGGATAGTCTTCCTCCTGACCGCTTTTGACGTTCTTAAGCCGGACCGATTGAACTTTGCCTTTACCCTGGATGGCGGTTACTACTGTACTATATTTGATAAACAAATTTGAATTCGGCTGATTAGCTTTTTCCAGCAGCTCCTCGACCAGGACCTTAGCTGCTCTGAATTCGTCTCTGCGGTGTATCATGGTTACTTTGTCAGCGTATTTTGTTAGGTGCAGCGTCTCTTCTACTGCGGTATTACCGCCGCCTATCGAGACGACTTGCCTGCCCTTAAAGAACGGTGCATCACAAGTTCCGCAATAGCTGACGCCCGCGCCAGCGCTACGAAATTCCTCTTCGCCAGGGATACCAAGATGGCGATAACTGCTGCCTGGGGCTAAAATCACAGCTTTTGCGGTGAATTTGTCCTTATCGCAGTAAGCAGCGATATTGCCATCCTTTAATTTTTCCAGGCTGGTAACTTCGCTGCTTGTTTTTATCTCGGCACCGAAGCTAACAACCTGCTTTTGCATCTGTTCGATAAGGCCTGGGCCATCAATCCGTTCGATGCCGGGATAGTTTTCAATTCTATCTGTGGTGTTGATTTGTCCGCCGGGCATAAGTTTCTCCAGGATGAGCGTTTTTAATCTATCCCGTGCGGCGTAAAGCCCCGCCGCCAGGCCTGCCGGCCCAGCACCAACAATAATAACGTCATACGTAACATCACTCATATTTTTAAACCTCACTCGATACTTTTAGAAGAACCCCACGTGAAACGTGGGGCTAAATATATTTTTATTTAGCCCCCGGTTTCACCGGGGGTTTGAAGTTGAACATATTTAATACGACGTTGCAACGTCCTTTGGTCAAAACAAAACCTCTTATCATATCCCTTTGTCCACAGTTTGCCATTGTGGCCTATAGTTTTTAACGCAAGTCGTGAGGCTTTTTTGGAGTAAGCGACTATATTGCTTATCGGCTGTGAAATATACTCAGCAACAATATGGACAGGCGTTGCATTTACAGATATTGCAAGTATGTGCTGACCTTGCACTTTTGCTTCATTGAGGATGGCCTCTCGAACGACTTTTTGCTGGACTTCTGATAATCGAATTTCGTTTTGTAGTTGCAATTGTTTATTGGTTTGTTTCAAGGATTCATTTCCGGGATA
>JBHIDV010000517.1:0-1547 GCA_046760285.1 Sedimentisphaerales bacterium | reverse complement strand
TGATGCTGAACTGGTGGTGCTCGATTTTGTGCCGATGCCGAATTTGCCCGTTGTGAAAGTAAAGGGTCTGTCGCCAATAACGAAAATACCGCCGGTGGGTAAGGTCTGGCCGCGAGAAGACCTGGCGGCAGCGGTAGCTATATTGGTCCAGTTCGACCGCATGGATAAACTGGTCACGCCGGAGGCGCCGTTGCTTTATGAAATCGACAGCATCGATGTAAGCAATTTCAAAGGCCGAGAAGATAGCAGGTTTGCCCACATCATCCTCTACGCAAAGGACAATACCGAAATTATGTGGGGAGCTGAAATCGGCACCTGGTCACGTCATCTGGAAGCAAAGGACGAAGAAAAACTGGCTAAGCTTTACAATTATTACACCGAGCATGGTTCACTGCTTAATGGTGCAAAATATATCGATCTGCGCAACCCACAGGATACAATTCCTTTGCCGATTGATAAATATTAGTGAGAACCCCACGTAAAACGTGGAGCTAAATATTTAGCCTGCGGTTTTACCGCAGGTTCTGATTCTGTTCAACGCCGTCGCCAGGTCAGCATAGCGATAGGGGATATCGAACTGCGTGCAGAGGGATTTAAATTTCTTAAGGACCGATTCGCTCAACGTGTTTTGAAAGTCCTGGTTTGCCTTGCAGCAGAAGATTCTACAGCCGGCAAAACGATATTTGTAAACGCTGCATTCGCCAGCGATATTATATGGGCATCGGCTCGTGGGCATGGACCTAATGTTTTCTACACCCAGATTTGCAGCCAAATATATCAATTCCGGCGTAGTAACAAACAAACGATGCTCGAAGGCTTCAAAATCACAGCAGGCGCCGCAGGCATCGCACTGTCCAGCCAGACCGGCAGATTCGCGGATTTGCGAATCCAGCCAGGCGTGAATTTCAGCTACATTTGTCAGGAGCTGCTTGTTTACTTCGGATTCTGCCACCATTTTTTCTTTGTTTTCATTTTTTCGATTTCTTCATAACTATAGAGCCTGCCGCGATTGATGCCGGGACATTTTTGGGCGGTTTCGTTCCAGGCAGCCGGATTAGCTAAATTGCTCGGCCAGAATGGCCACGTTCTACACTGGCTCGGCCGAACCGGATAAATTATACATCTTCTTTGGCCGCCGCTTTCTTGCAAAAATATACAGTCTTTAGTGGCGTGATGTTCAATAATTGTTGTTCGCAGACCGGCCCGTCTTAAGAATTTATGCCGCAATTCAGCGGTGGTTATTTTCAGATAATTTGCAATAAGTTCAATCTCCGGCTTGGTGACCCAGATATAACCCTCGCTTGGCCCGGCGCAGCATCTTCCGCACCGCATACACTCAAAATGCAGACCGGCAATGTACCAGGGAGTTTTATTAACCACAGATTTAGCTACCGCCACTTCGTGTCACGGATTAGACACGGATTATTTATTAGACGCAGATTAACACGGATTAACACTGATAAAAAATAAGAATATTTAAAGCCGCAGAGTCACAGAGGGCACAGAGAATTTTCATATAGTGACACCTTCCTTACGAAGTTGCAGCA
>JBHIDV010000516.1:0-1554 GCA_046760285.1 Sedimentisphaerales bacterium | reverse complement strand
CTTTCAGTTTAAGTGTGCTTTTTTCTATCTTTCCCAGGCCTCGCCAGTAGCCGTCCGCTGGCTCGAAGCAATCAGCAATGATTTTTTGAGCGGAGGTATTGCCTTGCTCTGTCACGACAGCGGTATATATTGATTTTAGTTCAGCTTTGCCCGCTGAAAGCTGCCGACAGATTTCAGCAAGCCCTTCGATTATTTGCAGCGGTTCAAAGCCTGCCACCACGCACGGCCGGTCGAAATCCTCCACAATCTCTGCAAAAGCGCTGTAGCCGATTATCACGCTGACGTGTCCGGGGCAGAGGAAGCCATCTATGTTGTGGTTCTTCCGCGATAGCAGTGCGGCCATCGCGGGCACCACTAATTTATGGCCGCTTAAGATGCAAAAATTGTCAACATTTTCCTCATTTGCTTGTTTAACCGCCACAGCCGTAGCCGGCGCGGTGGTTTCGAAGCCCACTGCAATAAACACGATTATTTTTTCAGGATTGTCTTTAGCTAATTGCAGTGCATCTTCGCTGCTTAGAACGACCCTGACGTTGCTTTTTGTTCGTTTTGTTTCGAGCGACCCATCTTTGCCAGGGACGCGAACCATATCGCCATAAGTAGCGATTAGACAGTCATCACGGTTGGCCAATTGCAAAACAATATCGATGTAGCTCTGGTCGGTAACACAAACTGGACAGCCTGGCCCCGATAAAAGTTTCAATCTCTTAGGCAAAGTTGACTTTATACCATTGCGGAAAATAGCAACCGTGTGAGTACCGCAAACCTCCATGATGTTGATTTGTCGACCCAGCACTTTACAAGCATCATCAATGAGCTTCTGCGCTTTATAGATTCTTTCAAGCATACCCAAAATAAATCTGAATATCGAAATTCGAAATCCGAAACAATATCAAATGACAGAAATTCAAATTACCAAAACAACAGGTCTTGAATATTTGGACATTTGAATTTTGATATTGTTTCGTGCTTCGTGCTTCGAATTTCGTGCTTTTCATTCTCAGTTTTTTATCCTGAAACTTTATTTGGCGTTTCTTCAAAGTTGGCAATTTGCGCGAGAAGTTCCCAGGTTTTCTTTGCTTCTTCCTCATTAACCAGCGAAATCGCAAAACCAGCGTGCAAGAGCACCAAATCTCCCAGCTTAGCTTCTGGCAGCAGGGTAGTCTTAGCCCGCCAGCGATTGCCCATCGCATCAACAACCGCGTTGTCTTTGTCTAACCCTACTATTCTTGCAGGTATTGCCAAACACATCTTCGTGCCTCGTGTCTCGTATTTCACCTGGATGTTACGAAATACTCATTCTATTGTTTTATATGTTTTGGGTCAATCTTTGGTTTGAGAGAATCTAATCCCATCTCTGACAGCCGTAATTTCCGCTATCCATATTGAGTGAGGGTCCGCAAAAATCGCTTGACAGATAAACATACAAAATCTATCCTTAATGACATATAGTGGTCCACAATATAATGCACAGTTCTAGATTAGGAGAACAAAAATAATGACAATTCTATTCATATCGCTGATTCTCTACAACGCCAGCCTCTATGAGGAAAC
>JBHIDV010000515.1:0-1554 GCA_046760285.1 Sedimentisphaerales bacterium | reverse complement strand
CGAACATTGTGAAGTTACCGGCGTTTATGCTAATGATGCATTTCTTTCAGCCGCGAAAGCAGATCCATGTGACACAGCAGGAACTCTGAAGACAGCTCTAAGCGGCGAAGATCCTAACGAAAATCCTAAAATACAACGGTTAAACAAATATCTTAATTTGAGCAGCGCAGCTAATATAAAAATCCTCTGGCCGACTGAGCAGGTCTGCCAGGATCAAGATTTAGGCGACAATGACAAATCGGTGGTATCATTGATAGGATTTGCCGGCAGAAAAATCCTTTTATGTTCGGATATCGAAGAATTTGCACAACAACAACTGCGGCGACTTTTTCCCGATCTAAGAGCCAACATTGTCGTTGCTCCGCATCACGGCTTAGGCAAATCTTTACAAGCCAAGTTCCTTGAAACGCTTGATGCGGATATATTGATATGCAGTTGCGGCCAGAGCCAATACGAACGCGCCTTGGATTCCGTGACCCGTAACCCGAACAAATCAAAGTCATTCTATACAGCCAGGGATGGAGCCATAATTGTTCGCATCAATAAGTATGGCACAATAAAAACTGACGTTCTTGTAGAATAGGGATTAGACGTCAGCCGATCCTTAAATTCTAAATTCTTTTGCAATTCTTAGATCCTCTTTTGCCAGCACCTTACTGTCTCGTGATTGAATGTGTAGCGGTATAATCTGCAGGTCCGCAGGATCGAGCAACGATTTATCGCCTTATATGGACCACGATTTCTACTCTGCGGTTTCGTGCTTTGCCTGCGGCCGTGGCATTGGAGGCGATGGGCCTGGCAGCTCCGCAGCCGGACGCTCGAATTTGATCTTCAGGGATTCCACGCTTGATCAAGTATCTGGTCACGGTAAGAGCACGTTCGGCGGAAAGCTCCCAGTTGTCTTTCCACGGCGATTTCTTGATAGGGTCTGAATCGGTATGGCCAACAATATCTATTTGTCTACCACTATACCTCTGCTTCAACACCGATAAAATGTGGTCGAGCTCTCTACTGGTTGCTTTTTTGAGGGTAGCTTTTCCCGAATCAAATAATATCGCATTGGGAAGCGTTACAGTAATTGTTCCAGCAGCAGGGTCAAAGGCAACGTCGTAGCCTTTTCCAAAGCCGGTGACTTCAGCAGGGCTTCTGTTGAGTTCTTCAATCTGTTTTTGCAGTTCTTGGATGGTTTGCTGGTCCTGTGAGACCCGCTGAGCAAGCTGGTCCCTCTCTCGCTGCAAGCTTTCAAACCTTCCCTTTAGATTCTCATGCTCCACATTTAAGTACTCATATTTCTTTTGCCAATCAGTGCAGCCACATAAAAAGGCAGCAGATACCAGACAAATTAGCAGCGCGATACTTTTTTTGTTTATGGTTCGCATTCTGTACCTCCTTTTACATTGAGATTTTCAGCTTTTGTCCTAACGACCAAGTAAAAATCCCCAATAATTGAGAATCCAGTCGTGTAAAATCAGAACAGCAAATACAGCCAAAGACAAGAAAGGACCGTAGGGAATTTGTCGAGTTTTTTTGAAAAACATCTGAAAGCCCGCCCAG
>JBHIDV010000514.1:0-1571 GCA_046760285.1 Sedimentisphaerales bacterium | reverse complement strand
AGAAAATGCAAGCTCAGGCCGAATAAATCGGAAAACGATAAGATATACTGAATTTGGACAGGATTTACAAGATTATCCTGTTATCCTGTCTGAATTTGTGGACAGGATTTACACGGATTAACGCCGAGTTAACACTGTTTTTAATTCTGATTTAATCAGTTTCAATCTGTGTTAATCCGTGTCTTTTAGAAACTCAAGAGGAGCGAAATATGAATACGCGCAATTACACACGCCGGAATTTCCTCAAAGCTGTGGGCCTCGGTGCGACTGCAGTTGCTGTGCCGAGTTGTATGAGTAGCTATCAAAAATCTCGGCCCAGGGCCTCTGAGGATAGGCCGAATTTCATAATCATCGTCACCGACGATCAGGGTTACCAGGATGTCGGCTGTTTTGGCTCGCCACTGATTAGAACGCCGAACCTGGATAGAATGGCTGCTGAGGGCATGAGGTTCACGGACTTTTACGTGGCGGCGGCGGTTTGTTCGCCGTCCCGTGCGGCTCTGCTGACCGGCTGTTATCCGCCGCGTGTCAGCATAACAAAGGTATTGTTTCCCAAAGACGACATTGGCCTGAACGTAGCAGAACTTACTATCGCTGATATTCTCAAGGCTCGCGGCTATTTGTGTGCCTGCGTGGGTAAATGGCACCTGGGACACCTGCCGGAGTTTCTGCCCAGCCAACAAGGATTCGATTACTATTTTGGTCTGCCCTATTCCAATGACATGCGGCCCGAAAACAATAAGAAGTACCCACCTCTGCCGTTAATCCAAAACACAAAGGTCATCGAAGAAAATCCCGACCAGAGCCAATTGACCCAGCGATATACCAAGGAAGCTATCAAGTTTATCACCGAGAACAAAGATTGGCCGTTCTTTGTTTATCTGGCGCACACCATGCCGCATGTTCCGTTGCATGTGTCTGAAAAATTTAAGGGCAGAAGCAGACGCGGCTTATATGGTGACGTGATAGAGGAAATTGATTGGAGCGTAGGCCGGATTTTAAAAACGTTGAAAAGGCTGGGTATTGATGAAAAGACACTGGTGCTGTTTACTTCCGACAACGGCCCATGGCTGAGTAAGGGTGAAAATGGCGGCTCGGCCCTGCCGTTGCGTGCCGGCAAGGGCACCACCTATGAAGGTGGGATGCGGGTACCCTGCATTGTCCGCTGGCCGGGCAAAATCCCAGCAGGGGCGGTCTGCTACGAGCTCTGCGCCACCATCGACCTGCTGCCTACTTTTGCTAAGCTGGCGGGCGCCAAAGTGCCCAGCGACCGGGTCATCGATGGCAAAGATATTTGGCCGTTAATGTCTGGTAAGCCAGGAGCAAAGTCCCCCCACAAAGCATTTTACTATTACAAAGGCAGCAGCCTTCAAGCCGTTCGCTGCGGCAGGTGGAAACTGCGCCGGGTAAAGCAACCCGAATTGTACGACCTGGAAGTTGACATCAGCGAGAAACACAATTTGGCATGTGAAAGACTTGAAATCGTTAAACGGCTGACGGATATGATGGAGAGATTCGACCGGCAGCTCAAGGCCAACTCCCGTCCAGCAGGAAGAGCTTCCGAATAAGCC
>JBHIDV010000513.1:0-1573 GCA_046760285.1 Sedimentisphaerales bacterium | reverse complement strand
TTTGAATATCTCCAATGATTCAGGGGCAATAGTCTGTGCAACCTGATCCCATTCAACTTGAATTGCTTCGATTTCGGCCTGATACTTGTCTGCCAGTTGCTCTGCTTCTGTTCTGGTCTGCTCGAGCTGCTGCTTTTGCTCGCCTATTTGCTGGCGGAACTTTTCGCACTCAGTTTCATCGACCTCCATATCTTTCATTAACTCCAGAATTTGGGTTTCGATCTTGGAATTATCAGCTTTGGTGGTATTTAGCTGGGTCAGTAGCGCCGCATATTCTTTATTTGTTTTTGCGCTATTCAGTGCTGCCCTTAGCTTGGCTATTTGTTCGTCTCTCGTTTTCAGCTCTAATTCCAGGCGGTCGCACTGCACCTTGGTTAGCTGAAGCTCTTCTTTTTTGGCTTCGAGGGCATTTTGTAGGCTTCTGACTTGATTTTCCTGGATAATTACGTTTCTTCTACATCTGGCCAGCTTGGCCTTTGCAGCTCGCAGGCGATTTTCAACACTTTGAAGTTTTATCAACCCATTCAGTAAAGGTCCCATTTATAATCCTCATCGCCGGCTCTAATTTTGAATTTTTTATTATGGTATGCAGCGCCTTAATTTGCAACAAAAATTTTTCTGCTTTTTATTTTGCATCGCAGGGCGGCGGAGAAAACCCCACGTAAAACGTGGGGCTAAATAATCCAAAATCGAGACTGCCCTTTCTTTTATAGTGGCGGTCTGTATAATTGTAATACCATGAAAGAATTTCTGCGGAAACTGATTCAAGCTGAGACGACTGCAGAGAAGGGCGAATTGGCTGCGGCCCAGCTCATTTCAGCCGAGCTTGGCCACTCAGGTATAGATTATCAGATAGATAGCTGGGGCAAAACCAGGGCAAACATTACTGCTCGAGTAAAATCGGCCGGACGCAAGGCCGCACTTTTATTTGTCAGCCATCTTGATGTGGTTGGACCTGGTGAAACTGCTTGGCAGCATCCGCCCTTTGCAGCGGCCGAAAGCAATGGCAAAATCCACGGCAGAGGCTCAGCGGATATGAAGGGCGGAATTGCCGCCATTGTTACTGCTATCAGGCAGGTTGTAGATGGCCGCATACCATTACAAGGCGATATTATATTTTTGGGAGCTGCGGGTGAGGAGACCGATAGCTGTGGGGCGAAGAGATTTATTAGCAACCAGAGCGCAATGCCCCAATTGGCTGGTGTAGTTGTCACTGAGCCGACAGACTTTGAGGTCGTTACTGCACATCGTGGATTGTTATGGCTTAAAGTGGAAACCCGCGGCAAGGCTGCTCACGGCTCGACGCCGGAATTAGGGATAAATGCGATAGCTTCGATGAGATGCCTCTTAAATGAGCTGGAAAACTACGAAATTCCTTTCCAGCCTCACCATCTATTGGGTAAGTGCTCTATGAGCATAAATACGATAGCCGGTGGTAAGGAAATTAACATTGTTCCTGATATTTGTACCGCGGGGATAGATATTCGCACTTTGCCTGCGCAAAATCATCAAGATATTGTCAAAGATTTGGAAAAAATCTTTACTAAATTAAAACAGAAGGACTCTCAATTCG
>JBHIDV010000512.1:0-1631 GCA_046760285.1 Sedimentisphaerales bacterium | reverse complement strand
GCTGTCATATTCGGCGATTACGTGGTTACTATCGTTACATTAAGATTATTGATTGGGTGCACTTCACGTTTGTAGGTAGCAAAAAGCCCTCCTTGTTGGCAAAATAGGGAAAAAAGAACAATACTATTTTGCTATGGAGGGCACAATTATGGATAACAAAATTATCGCTGAATTGGAAGCAACTTATTCAGAAGAGTGGACTCTTGTGCAAGACGACCTCGGAGCTTTGGAAGAGGCGGTGAAAGTGAAAATGCAGCAATTAGGGCAAGGATTGTTACAGCGGTTAGTTGATCGGGGCGCTAATGGCTATAAGGGCAGCTCAATTGCGTGTAAATGTGGCGGCTCAATGAAGTTTATTCAGCATCGAAGCAAAGATATACATACTCTGTTCGGCTGGATAAAAGCCAAGCGAGCTTATTACCATTGTCCTAATTGTGGTGAAAGTCTGGTTCCGTATGACCGTGTCAGCGGTCTTGGTTCTGAGCAACTTAGTGCTGGTTTAGCAAAAGCCTGCTCTCTGATGGCAGTTGATGACAGTTTCGAGCAGTCATCTCGCAAGATTGAAGCTATCACAGGCCAAAAGGTCTCTGACAATACTATTGAGCGAGTGGTTTGTCAGGTCGGTTCAGTGGCACAAGAGCAGCAGAATCAGCAGTTGCAGGGATTTTTCGATGATAAACAAATTCCGCAATCTCAGAGCAGGCCTGAAAGGTTGTATGTGGCTGTAGATGGCACTGGCGTGCACGAAACGGATGGTTGGCACGAATGCAAGACAGGCATAATTTACTTCGAAGATAACTGCAGGAGAAGAAAAAACTGTTATGTTGGTCGGTTTGATAATTCAGAAACTTTTGGCTGGCATATGTGGTTAGAGGCTTGCCGTTGCGGTTATCGTGAGGCTCAAGAGGTTGTTTTTCTCGGTGACGCAGCGCCGTGGATTCGTAACGAAAGACGTAGACATTTTGGTCGTTCAACGTTTATCATCGATTGGTATCATGCCTCAGAACATGTATGGGATTGCGGCAAAGCACTTTTTGGTGAAGGTGCAAAAGCTACCGAAAAATGGGTTCATCAGCGTTTAGATTTACTGTGGGATGGCTGGACGAAAAAATTATTGGATGATTTGAAAGAACAGTGCAAGAAACATAGAGGTGCCAAACGGGATGCAATATCTGCCTTGATTCGCTATGTTTCGACCAATGAGGAACAAATGCGTTACGATGTCTTTCGTGAAAAAGGTTATGACATAGGCTCTGGTGCTGTTGAAGGAGCTTGTAAGAATGTGGTTGGCAAACGGCTGAAGCAATCAGGGATGATTTGGAGTAGGCTCGGCTCGTCAGCAACCTTAGCCTTACGTGTTAGCTGGCTGAATAAAAGATGGGATAAGCTATGGTCACAAAAGCCTCTGGCAGCGTAAAAAATCTACCTACAAACTCGACACGCACCCATCCTTAAACCCTATCTTCAAAAATCCGTGCAATCTGCGAAATCTGTGGCTAAAATTAAGCTTATGAAATCTCGTTCTGAACTTTCAAAATTGATTACCCTTTTTTTTGCCTGCCGGCCCAAGTTCTTAGTTGCGAGCGCAGCTCCTGTTTTGGTCGGCTCAGCAGCCGGTTTCGCAGCCACCG
>JBHIDV010000511.1:0-1632 GCA_046760285.1 Sedimentisphaerales bacterium | reverse complement strand
TTTCCCAGCTGCTGATTTTTGCAGATATCCAAACAATCATCTGTTGATTTCGGCGAGATAACCGCAACGAATTTGCCTTCATTCGCAATATTGAGCACATCAAAACCGAGCATATCGGCTGCCGCTTGTACCGCTGGGTTGACCGGAATATCAGCCTCACGAATTTCGATGCTCAGGGCACTTACCCTTGAGATTTCATTAAGAGTTGCTGCTAATCCACCGCGAGTCGGGTCCCGCATAAACTTTATGCCGCTGGTATTTTTCAGCAGTTGACCGGTCAATTCAGCAAGGCCGGCACAGTCACTTTTTAATTGCGATTGGAATTTAATATCCTCTCGTTGGGAAATAACGGTCATCCCATGGTCGCCGATGGTCCCGTTGATTAAAATTTTATCGCCGATGGCAATATTTTGAATTCCCAAATCTACGCCGGGCAGACGCAGGCCCAGACCAGCGGTGTTTATAAAAATCTTATCCACGGCACCTGCTTCAACGGTCTTGATGTCGCCGGTTACAATATTGACATCGTTCTGGCAAGCAGCCTGGCTGACACTGTCTAAAATCTTCTCCAGCAGTTCAAATTCAAAACCTTCTTCGATTATAAGTGACAAAGCCAAGGTGACCGGCCTGGAGCCGGCGACAGCTAAATCATTTATCGTTCCGCAAACCGCAAGTGTTCCGATATCTCCGCCATTAAAAAATAATGGCTTAACAACATAGCTATCTGTGGTGAAACATACTGAGTCGGAAGCAAGGCTTAGCTTTGCCGAATCGCCGAGCTCGGCGAGGACATCGTTTTTAAGCTTTGGCAGGATACAATGCCGTATTAATTCATCCGTTAATTGTCCTCCACCACCATGTGCGAGTAAAATTTTATCGTATCGGTTTGCTTTCTTCATTACTCCTGATTTCCCGGTATCCTGCTATCCTGATTTCCTGACCCTGCCATACTTGAACCAGGCCGAACAGGTTCCCTCGGAACTTACCATGCATGGGCCAACCGGCGTCTGGGTAGTACAGATTTTTGCAAATAACTGACATTCCGGCGGCTCAATCAATCCACATAACACTTCGCCACATCGACAGCCAGTGGTGTCTTCACTCGGTGTTTCATCTATCTTGAATCTTTTAAAGGCATCGAATTGACTGTATTTATCTTTCAGTTTAAGTGTGCTTTTTTCTATCTTTCCCAGGCCTCGCCAGTAGCCGTCTGCCGGTTCGAAACACTCGGCAATCATTTTTTGCGCAGAAGTATTACCTTGCTCTGTCACGACGGCGGTGTATACCGATTTTAGTTCAGCTTTGCCGGCTGAAAGTTGCCGACAGATTTCGGCAAGTCCTTCGATTATTTGCAGCGGTTCAAAACCAGCCACTACGCACGGCCGGTCGAAATTTTCTACTATCTCTGCAAAAGCGCGGTAGCCGATTATCACGCTAACGTGTCCGGGACAGAGAAAGCCATCTATATTATTATTTTTCTCCGATAACAGCGCTCGCATCGCAGGTACCACCAGTTTGTGTCCGCTTAAGATACAAAAGTTATCAATTTTTGCTTCAGCCGCTTCTTTCACCACCACAGCCGTAGCTGGTGCAGTGGTTTCAAAGCCCACTGCAATAAACACGATTATTTTT
>JBHIDV010000510.1:0-1667 GCA_046760285.1 Sedimentisphaerales bacterium | reverse complement strand
CATGAGAAATTTTTGGAGCAGGTTGCCGGTCCAGTGTTAGCAAGATCAAAAACGCTGATTCACTGGAACGATAAGGACAGTGAGTTGATTGTTGCCGAGCAGCGACAAACTACGGCATTTCGTCAAAGCGAGCCTACAATTTTGCTGCTGGAATTTCGCACCAAACTGAAAGCTGTCAAAGGCGATGTATATCTAAATGGCGACCCTGAACACGCCGGCTTTCAGTATCGAGCACATAATGATGTTGCGTCCGGCGGTAAAGAGGTCAAGGCAACTTACCTGTTCCATGAAGACGGTATCGACCCCAGAAAGGATAAAGACCTTCCGTGGGCGGTGATGTCATACGCTCTCAATGGTCGGCAATACAGTGTGCAATATATGAATCATCCCAGCAATCCGAAGCCTACCGTGTATTCGGCTTACCGCGATTATGGGCGATTTGGTACATTTTTTCAGCAGAAAATCAATGCCGGCGAGACGTTGATTCTCCGGTATCGAATATGGGTTGGTCAAGGCGAAACGCCGCAGCGCCAAGTGCTCGCCAGCAAATATTCAGCATTTGTGAACAGCCCAAGGGTGGAGGTACTGGAGTAGTTATATTTTCGCAGGGTTCCCAGCCGCCTTCTTTCGCTGATGAGGTCCTGCAGAAAACTTGTCTGACGACGGTTAAAATTTGAATTGCGTATGAGTTTCGGCT
The DNA here is from genome assembly GCA_046760285.1 of Sedimentisphaerales bacterium. Taxonomy (GTDB): domain Bacteria; phylum Planctomycetota; class Phycisphaerae; order Sedimentisphaerales; family Anaerobacaceae; genus JBHIDV01. Next base: position 970 of record JBHIDV010000510.1, on the reverse strand, counting down.
CATTTATAATGAAAAACTCTAAAAACCCCGTCCAACGGGAACCCGAAGGCTTCTAATTTTAAGGAGAATGACAAATGGCTAGACCTGTAACACTTTTTACCGGCCAGTGGGCAGATTTGCCTCTAAAAGAATTGGCTAAAAAAGCGGCAAGCTGGGGATATGATGGGTTGGAGTTAGCGTGCTGGGGCGACCACTTTGAGGTGGACAAGGCCCTGGCCGACCGCAGCTACTGCAAGGACAAGCGTGATTTACTCCAAAAAAATGGACTTAAGGTGTTTGCTATCTCCATGCACCTCGTTGGCCAGGCGGTATGTGATAATATCGACGAACGTCATAAGGCCATCCTGCCGGAGGACGTGTGGGGTGACGGCGAGCCGGAAGGCGTGCGCCAGCGTGCCGCCCAGAAGATGATTGATGCGGCCAAGGCCGCCAAGAAGCTGGGCGTAAAGGTGGTCAATGGTTTTACGGGAAGCTCCATCTGGCACCTGCTTTACTCGTTCCCACCAGCCTCACCAGAGATGATCCAGGCAGGTTACGACGATTTCGCCAGGCGGTGGCGGCGCATCCTCAACGCCTTTAAGGCGGAGGGTGTGAAGTTCGCTCTGGAAGTGCACCCGACGGAAATCGCGTTTGACATTGCCTCGGCTCAGCGTGCCCTCAAAGCCATCAGAGGTCACGGGTCCTTTGGCTTCAACTACGACCCCAGTCATCTTGGTTACCAGGGCGTGGACTACGTTAAGTTCATCCGGACTTTCTCCGACCGTATCTTCCATTGCCACATGAAGGATGTGTGGTGGGGCCATGGCGATGGCACGGTGGGGGTCTTTGGCGGTCATACGGAGTTTGCCGACCCACGCCGCTATTGGGATTTCCGCTCCATCGGTCACGGCGATATTAACTTTGAGGAAATCATCGTTGCTTTGAATGACATCGGCTATCAAGGGCCGCTTTCCATCGAGTGGGAAGACAC
>JBHIDV010000509.1:0-1675 GCA_046760285.1 Sedimentisphaerales bacterium | reverse complement strand
AGCAGAGGCAGAGCAGTTGGCCGAGAAGTACCAAGCTGAAATCGAAGAAATCCAGGGCCAATGGAATCAGGTTGCACAGACTATACCAGATGAACCACTGGAGCTGTTCAAACGCGTGGCTGAAACATACGATGGCCAAGCAGTGGCAGCGGTTGAGCAGCAGGAAGGCAAGACCGGGGCCTATAGCTGCGGAGGCTGCTTTATGAATATCGCTACTGAGTTCGTCAACCTACTTATGACTAAAGATGAGATAATCCGCTGTCCGAACTGCACCCGGATAGTTGTGCTTGGCGACTCCCAGCCTTAATCGAGACCAAAATCCACTTGTAACTTTTGGGGACATCAAATTGCCGGACCAAATAATCGTTTACACAGATGGTGCCAGTAGAGGTAATCCCGGCCCAGCCGCTGCCGCTTTTATCTTGAGCGACCCTGCCGGAACCCGGCTGCAAGCAAAAGCGTTCTTCATCGGCCGAACTACAAATAATGTAGCTGAGTATACCGCTATCATAAAAGCCCTCCAAACGGCAAAAGAAATCGGTGCGAAAGAGCTAACAGTTTTTAGCGACAGCGAGTTGCTCGTCCGGCAGATAAACGGCAAATACAAGGTAAAAAGCGAGCAAATCAGGCCCCTTTTCCGGCAAGCGGTCGATCTGCTCGGTGAATTCGAAAACTGGAAAGTCCAGCACATCACAAGACAGAAAAATAAAGAAACCGACAAACTTGTAAACCAGGCCTTAAATCTCGAGCGAGACGTTGAAGACACGAACGGACACGGACTAAGACACGAACGGACACAGACTAAAGTCCGTGTGAGTCAGTGTTCCAGTCAGTGTAAGTCAGTGTCTAAGCCGATTCGGCTGGGTGTTTTAATCAGCGGCGGCGGCAGGACGCTAATAAACATTCTCGACTATATAAATAAAGGTCAGCTAAATGCCGAAGTTGCGGTGGTAATAAGTTCACGCGGGCGCGTCGCCGGGGTTGAAAGGGCAAAAAACGCCGGGCTGGATGTAAAAATCATCCGCAAAAAAGACTACCCAGATATCGATGAATTTAGCAAACGCCTTGAAGAGGAACTGCTCCGTGCAAATGTTGACCTGGTCATCCAGGCGGGGTGGTTGTGCCTGTGGAAAATACCTCACGTGTTCGAAAATCGGGTGATGAATATACACCCGGCTTTGCTGCCAAGCTTTGGCGGACAAGGTATGTGGGGACATCACGTCCACGAAGCGGTTCTGGCAACAGGCTGTAAAGTAAGTGGCTGCACAGTGCATTTCTGCACCAATGAATATGATAAAGGACCAATAATCCTTCAGCGGACCTGCGAGGTCAAAGACAACGATACTCCTGATACTCTTGCTGCCAGGGTTTTTGAGCAGGAATGTATTGCCTATCCACAGGCTATAAGGCTGTTCGCTGAGGGCAGAATATCGGTTCAGAACGGCAAAGTAAAAATCAACGACAAAGGAACAAAATGACATTGGCCACAAAGAGGCACGAGCAGCACAACCGTTCAACGTTTGACGGTTGCGCAGCTCGTTTTGTGCTTTTCGTGGCTAAATTATATTCCCCTTTTCTGCCAGGTATTTGTTTATAGCTGCGGCGGCGATGCGGCCCTGACCCATCGCCAAAATCACAGTCGCGGCACCAAGGACGATGTCTCCGCCGGCATAAA
>JBHIDV010000508.1:0-1694 GCA_046760285.1 Sedimentisphaerales bacterium | reverse complement strand
ACTGGCAATGGAACTCATAAGGGTCGTGTCAGAGATGGGTGAACAATGGTCACCGAATATTGCGCCGTCCAGCACCGCGCCCAGGCTTATCATAGTGATGAGGCCATAAGCTTGTCCATCCAGGGCAAAAGCAATCGGAACAGCCGTGGGGATTAGGATAGCCATTGTGCCATAACTGGTGCCGGTGGCAAATGAAGTCCCGCAGGCAACGAGAAAGAGGATCGGTGGGAACCAGTGAGGCGAGAGTCTACCTGCCAAAATTGTGGTTAGAAACTGGCCGGTCTTCAGACTGTCACAGCAATTCTTAAGCGACCAGGCAAAAATCAGTATGATGCAGGGAAGAGCAGCTCTTCTAATGCCCTGACAAAAACACCTGTATACGATGGAAATGCGAACAGCCCCTGAGAATCGGGCGCAGAGTAAAGCCAATGTCAGGCCGAATAGTGCAGCACAAGCAAGTACCAGAGGACTGTTTTCGGCGTGGCCAATAACCTCGCGCCAATAAACCCAGCTTACCGGAGAAAGGGCTTCAATATCAACAGGTTTTGGGGACATATTTTCTACGGCAGTGGTGAGGCTTTGGGTTTGCCATTGGCGCATGTCTTTTTCTAATTTGGAGGTTCCATCGAACCAAAGGCCGATAGCATGAAAAAGTAAAAGGCCGGCTAAGGGCACCAAGGCATTGAGCGCTCGGGGCGATCTTCGAGCCGAGGACATTAGGATCGAATCGGTAAGGCCTTCGGATGGAACAGCTCTGTCTTTCTCGGGCGGTCCCTTAACTCGCACTTGTTCTTGTGCAGTTTTCATCGGCCCAAAGTCGCGACCCGTGAGGATATGCACAAAAACAAAAACAATCATTAACAGACAATAGAAGCGGAAACTCAGAGCATCGAAGAACATCGCATATCCGCTCTTATCAATGCCCAACTCCTGAGCGACACCTGTAAAGAGCCCTACCTCATACGCAATCCAAGTGCTAACAACTGCGAGTCCTGCAATGGGTGCGCTCGTCGCGTCGACAAGAAAGGCAAGCTTTTCACGGCTGACGCGGAACCGGTCAGTGATTGGCTGCATCATCGAGCCCACGATTATCGCATTGGTGTAGTCGTCGATGAAGCACAGTATTCCCATAAGAGCCGTGGCCAGTTGAGCGGATTTTCCGCCCTTTACCCACCTCAAAAGCCACACAATGATCCCTTTGAAGCCTCCTGATGCGATGATTACCTCTATCATCACGAATATAGGCGGGATGAAGGCAAGAATCTGCAGATTAGTCCTGCTTGTGACGGCATCTGCCACATAGATACCTGCAGTTTTAAACCCCTCAAGCCAGGCCCCGGGGCTCAGCGGGGCCTGCGGAACCGCAGTCAGCATACCGCCTACCACAATAGCAATTCCTAAACTAAGCAGGACATGGCGCGTCAAAAAGGAAAGCAAAATCGCCAGCACAGCAGGAACAACACTATACCATACGCCTGTTTGGGAATTTAACACGTCTTTATGAAATACAAACAAAAGTTGCGTAAATCAAGAACAAAACCTGCAAAGGCAAAGACTTACAAGTGGGAAAAGACCAGAGGCCAAAATAATGCCCAGGCCTGCCCGAGAAAGTATCGCAAAAAGAGCCATATTTTGGTATTATATATTTTACGGAAGCTATTCAGTACTCTGCTGGCACTAATTTGAGGGATTGT
>JBHIDV010000507.1:0-1694 GCA_046760285.1 Sedimentisphaerales bacterium | reverse complement strand
CACCAACAGCAGCAATGGGGTCGCCATAGCCAGGGTAATCACGAATAGGAAAAGGACCGGTGACAGACCCTTCTTGATAAGGCCCGGTACAACTACCCATTGCCACTACATCATTATCTTCAGCGTAATCGCTTTTGGCTGCTTTAATTAACATAAAATTTTTCATCACAGTTACGTCGGCACCGGCGTCAAGGAGTTTCTTAACTGTAATATCTGGAAGTTGGACTACAACTCGCCTGGGGTCATCCAGAACTTTCAAATCACTGCCCGGTGCTGTCGGTAGAGCAGAGATATCATCGAGGCTTAATTCATCGCTCAGAAGAATCTCGACCTCCGCGAATCTGGATGAGGTCGCTCGTACCTTCCTATGCCCATAAATCGGCTTGTTTAGCTGGATAGCTTCTGCTATTTTGTGTGTTTTTTGAGGTGAAATTGGTGTTTGAGCTGTAGACAAAGGGCTAATTTCCAACAATAGTGTCGCTACCAGTAAAAAGATATTTTGACGTGCCATTTTCTCTCTCCTTGTGAACAAACTGTACTTCTGCACTGAAAGCGAATTGAGGGCGAACTGCAAGCTCTCTTCCGCTAATGTCCCATAATAATGGTTGGGGAAGGGCAAGTCAAGCAATAAAGTCTCTTTTTTTTCTAAAAAATCGAAGATTACCTACTTGCCCTAATACTTGACAATATGTGGTAAAATTTTATAATTAAAAGAGATAAGAGATCGCTTTCCTTGGAGTTAGTGACAATTATGAGTCCGGAACAACATATTGATACTTATAAGAAAGCCAATAAGGAACCAAAGCTATACAAATTTTTTAGAGCTGCCATCAAGACCAATGCGAACGACTTGCATCTCAAGGTTGGGCAGCCTCCCAAGTTACGCCTTTACGGGCAGCTAAAAAACACTACCGGTGAAGCGATAACCGCTGAGCAAATGCAAGAGTTGGTCTTCGAGATACTAACTGACGCCCAAAAAAAGTTCTTCCTGGAACACGGAACGATCGATTTTGCCCACGAAATTTCAGATGAACACCGCTTTCGAATAAACGTATTTCGCCAGCGAGGTGTAATCAGCCTGGCTGCAAGACGGGTCAGTGCCTATGTCCCGCCCTTTGACCAATTGCACCTACCAGCCACACTGGCAAAGATAGCCGATAGTAACCAGGGTCTGGTCCTTGTAGTAGGCCCCACCGGCTGCGGCAAAACTACCACCATTGCCTCGATGATAGATTACATAAACCGCACCCGCTCCTGTCATATAATTACCATCGAAGACCCTATCGAATATCTATACAAGGACGCCAAAGCAATGGTGTCACAAAGGGAAATCAGCATTGACGTGCCCGACTACGAAGAAGCCTTGAGATATCTAATGCGACAAGACCCGGATGTGGTATTCATAGGCGAAATGCGCGACGTCAAGACAGTCACCGCTGGAATGCGGGCTGCTGAAACCGGGCATCTGGTTTTCGGAACGACGCACTCAGCAAATGCTTCCCAAGCTGTCCACCGACTCTTAGACCTGTTCCCAGAAACCGAACGATACCTTATGAGACAGACCTTGGCCATAGCCCTCAGAGCGATCATTAGTCAGGTATTGCTGCCGTGCATCAAAGAAGGCATCGACAGGATACCGGCTGTCGAAATCCTATTAGCGAATCCAGCCGTCAGAAAACTGATTTCCGAAGAAC
>JBHIDV010000506.1:0-1696 GCA_046760285.1 Sedimentisphaerales bacterium | reverse complement strand
GCTACTTCGGCTTTTGCTTGGCCGGTCTTTATCTTAAAGTCAATCGCAGCTAAACGCTGTAAAATTGAGCCGATTTGGCCCAGAGACATCCGTCTAACGGCTGATATGAAGCCATCCTTGTTGCCCCAGATTCTCAGTCTCTTTGTAATCTCATTCGGCAGAACGCCTTTCTCAAGCAGGACCTTGGCGTTAAACATCCTGCGGAAATGAAAGGCAAATGCTCCAATAACGGTATATTCTGCGGATTTATCCTCTGCAAACATGTTCCGCAGGCGAGCAGCCGCCTCACCGGCGCTGCCAGCTAAACAGGCATCAATCACAGCGAAAACGCCGAATATGCGATTATGGCCGATAAGGGACTCCACGTGATTTTCCGTTATAGACTTTTCCGTATGAGCAAACAGGGCCAGCTTATCAACTTCGCTGTACAATCGAGTCACCTCGTCACCAACCAGCTCGATTAGAAGTTTAGCTGCATCATCGGTCAGTTTTTTGCTGTGTGCGTCCCTGGCATATTCGGTTAGACGGCGAGGTAGCAGCCAGGGTTTGGGCTCAGCTACTTTGATTAATTTGCCCACTTTCGGCAGCTTTTTAGCCAGTTTAGTTGTTGGTGGCCAACTGTTTACAGTCAGTATTAGTATCCCGGTGGGACAAGGCTTATCGAAATAGCTCTCCAGTAGGGAGCGGTTTTTAGATACGAAATCGTCTGCACCTTTTATGACGACAACGCGCTTGTCGGTCAGAAATGGGGCGGTTCGCAGCTCATCCAGTACTTCGGAGGCGGCCACTTGCGAAGGGTCTGCATTAAAAAGCCCGGTCGGCCTTTCTTGCGGCTGTAATAATTTGTCAAGAAGATTTTCGCACTCAGCATTAACCAGGGGCTCTTGTTTGCCGGTTATTACATAGATTAGCTCGTGCATAATTACGTGCTTATTGTTCCACCACAGTGAGTTATCGTGACCCGATTATTTCATTTAGACCTTCAACAATTTGAAATAATTGTTCTGGAGAAACCACACCTATTTTCTTACCAATCCTTTCAACAGAAAGCGTTCGAATCTGGCTAATTTTTACCCAGGAACGTTTTGGCAAGTTTTTTGATTTTAGCTCTAGAGTCAGCGGGAAACCCGCGCGTTGAGGTTGACTTGTAAGGGCTACTGCTATGACCGTACCAGAGCGTTCATTGAAAACATTGTGGCTTAGAATCAAAACTGGCCTCAATCCCGCTTGTTCACGGCCGCGTACAGGGTTCAAATCGGCCCAACGAATCTCACCTCTCAATATTCGGGCCACTTATCTAACTCCACAGACAAACCTTCTTCGGCCATTGACTTTTCGAACGCCGGGTCTAATTTGGCACACTCTTTCGCCAAACGACTGCGTTCTATCCGTTCCAGCTTTTCCTGTACAGCTTCTTGGATTGCTCGGCTACGGTTTGTGAAGATATGTTTGCTAACAAGTCGATCTAAGCGTTTGATGATGTTCTGGTCCAGAGTGATTGCAATTTTATTCTTATTCATAATTATCTCCTGGTATTACTATATATCATACCAAAAGTTTAGTCAATTATCGAATTAGGATTTGCGAGTCTTTTTCCTGCTCTGTTTTTTAGCTTTTGATTTAGGTTTTGCTTTAGGTTTGGATTTGCGGCTCCGCTTTGCGGCAGCCTTGCCTTTACGTTTCGACTTAGATTTTG
>JBHIDV010000505.1:0-1705 GCA_046760285.1 Sedimentisphaerales bacterium | reverse complement strand
AAGGAAGTGTATCAAATCATCGACAATAAATGGGATTTTTTGGCTGCCCAGCAGCAAAAAATAGGCCAAAGGGCCAATTATAGAATAAGCGATGTGCCGCCAGGGCCAAACGACATTAAGCTCGAGGATGTAACGCCAAAAACTCGTGTTATAACCCTTGCTCAGGCCGTAGCATTGGCAACGGCTCAAAACCGGGATTATCAAACGCAGAAAGAATCACTTTACCAAAAGGCACTTGATTTAACAGGAGAGCGGTACAAATACGCATTAAAGTGGTTTGGCACGATAGACACCACTTATACAGACAATAAGAGTAATGGAGATGACGTAGAAGCTACAGCATCGGGAGGTATTAGCAAAAGTTCACTTTTGCTCGATGGAATAATAGTCAATACCAGAATTGCGATAGATTGGGCACGTTTTCTTACTGGAGATCCAAGGACTACAATAGGCTCGGTTTTAAGCGGCGATTTTACCGTGCCTTTGCTGGGCTCCGGTGCCGGCAAGGTTGCTTGGGAGAACCTAACTCAGGCTGAGCGGGATGTTCTATATCAGATACGCTTGTTCAATCGCTTCCGCAAAACATTTGTGGTCGATATTATAGATGATTATTATAGCGTTTTGCAGCAAAAAGATGCGGTTACTAATGCCGAGAACAATTATAAGATGCAGGAAGAATCAAAAAAGCGTCTGGATGAGTTAGGTAAAGCTGGCCGTGTGGCTCGTATCAATGTGGATGAGGCAGAACAGAGTTTGCTCAGCGCGCAAAATGCATGGGTGAGAGCCCAGCAGAGGTATGAACAGGCGCTCGATCAGTTTAAGATAAAGTTGGCTTTACCAACCGATGCTGACATAGAGTTAGACCCGAATGAGCTTATAGCCTTAAAAGCCGCCTATGAGGCGGGCTTAAGCGAACCAAACTATACAGTGGACGAAGCCATTGAAACGGCGTTAGCCACCCGTCTGGATTTGGCTAATAGTATTGATGCGGTTGATGATGCGGTCAGAAAACTCGAATTGGCTGCTGAGGGGTTAGGTTTGCAGCTAAATCTCGTCGGCAGCCTTGATGTAAGCTCGCCTGATAAAACCAGGTTTACCAGATTACAATTTCAAAGGGGAATTTACAGCCTGGGCGGGCAAGCTGATTTGCCGTTGGATAGAAAGAACCAGCGTAACGCCTATCGTGAAAAGCTGATAACGTTAACCCAGCAGCAGCGGACGCTGGAGAATGAGCTGGACAATGTTAAATTACAGGTACGCAACGCACTTCGCCAACTGCGGGAGCAAGCCGAATCATACCGCATTCAAAAATTGGCGGTAGAATTAGCCCAGAGGCGAGTTGAGAGTAACCAATTATTATTAGATGCGGGCCGAATAGAAGTGCGACTTTTGCTGGATGCACAGAATGCTCTACTGGCGGCTCAGAATGCCTTTACAGCCGCTTTAGTGGACCATACTATCGCAAAATTGAGCTTTTTTAGAGACGTTGGTATCTTACAGGTCAGGCCGGACGGAATGTGGCAGGATGTGGCAGCAGCAACAGAGAATACGATTGGAACCCCGCTCCGCGGGAACCCTGAGCACAATAATAAATGTAATACTATGAACGAAAGTTAAGCACGCCGAGCAAAATGAATAAGAGGACCGGCAAAATGAGTTTGTCGAAACGACTTCTCTGGATTTTAATCTTCGTGGCTGTGGTTGG
>JBHIDV010000504.1:0-1746 GCA_046760285.1 Sedimentisphaerales bacterium | reverse complement strand
GTCAAACTTGGAACACCTGAACCAAAAAAATCGCTGCAAGGAGCTCCTTGCAGCGATGAAGATGTCTCGTCAATTTCACCTATCAGAAAACAAAGCCTTCCCTTTTTGTAATCTGCCACTATCAGCCATAGCTCTAATCTGTACAACATCCGCTTCATCTAGAAACATTTTACCATCCTCAATTATGAACTGAATATATCCTCGCTTGGCCCAACGCCACAAGCTTGCTTTGTTCAACGCGTAGGTCTGGGCTGCCTGGCTTAGTGATATTTTCTTACCCCGAAGGTTGCTTGCCTTTGCCTTAGCTTGTCGGAGCAATGCCTCTGTTTTCACATCCACCTCTGCTACAGCGATGGTCCCATCGAGTCTCACTGCCCTTATTTTACCGGATTCGGCAAGTTGTGTCAATACCTCGACGGAAATCTTGTATTTGTCGGTGGCTTCTTGGAGGGTCAGATAAGTTTCGAGTTCTCGCCGGTCGAGCATTGGGACACCTATTATTTATGGCTGTGGCAAAGGAAAGGGAGATGGGTTAGTCGGTGTGGACATTGGGCTTCTCATAGCATTGACACGGGCAGTCGGGTATGGTAGAATAGTTGCGGCCGGGACCACCACGATTTCAGGGCACCCTCTGAAAAACTCGGGCCACCACCCAGCAGGGCGCAGAAAGCAATACTAACAGACAACAGTGCCTGGCAGCTTCACGCCTGCCAGGTACTGTTTCAAACAAACAGAAAAGGGTCACTTGAACCCCATTCAAGTGCGCTACCTGGCTGCGCTACGCCCCGATGTCCGATAGAGGAGCGGGTGATGGGATTCGAACCCACGGCCGCCTGCTTGGGAAGCAGATGCGCTACCACTGCGCTACACCCGCTAGATACATGATCACCAGCATACGGATTTCTATCAACTTGCACTTATTATAGCACACTCTCTCCTCTCGCGCAAATTGCTGTCTTCAAAAGGCACTCTGACTTCTTTCCAATGGTGTCAAGTTGTCGGCAAGTTAGGTGTCCCAGCGGCGCTCTCGCCGGTCCCTGGCCCTAATGTATGCGTTCGGGTAAGTTAGTGACCGCATTGCCAGGATGGATGAAGTGTGATAAAATGATGGCATCCAAAACACCTGGATAGTGTGTGCGGCGAGCAACAAGTGTGATTGAAAGGGGAGTCCATTCTTATGAAACTGATAGACCGTATCAGCCTCGTCGTCCGGGCTAACATCGGCAGCTTGTTGGGTCGGTCAGCCGAGGGCCCCACCGATCGCCAGCGCTCAATCCGTAACGGGGAGCGCGAACTGGCCCGAGCCAGAGAGGCCCTGGCGAAGGCGGCGGATCATCAGAAAGCATTGGCCAACCAGATTGCGGCCGCCGACGAACGGGCGCGGACCTGGGCGCAAAAGGCCGAAGCGGCACTGCAAGCCGGGGATGAGGCCGAGGCACGGGAGGCACTAACCCAGCAGCGAAAGCAGGAGCGTATGGCCGATAAATTGCGTGTCCGTATGGAAAGGCGGATGGAAGAAGCCGACCGCCTGGAATCTCGGCTGGAGATGTTGGAAGCAGAACTTGACGAGATCCGGCAACAAGTGGCAGCGGAAGCCGCAGAACAGGACCAGAGCGATTCGGCCCCCAGGCCAGTGAAGGCAGAGGGCCGCTTAGCAGCGTCACCTCCTGCAAAGAAAGAAAGCACCCTCAGCCCGGACCTGGAAGCACGTAAAGCCCGCCTGTCGAAGAAGGGCGAATAGTCACC
>JBHIDV010000503.1:0-1749 GCA_046760285.1 Sedimentisphaerales bacterium | reverse complement strand
ATGACGTTTCAATGATTTTCCTATTTTTAAGTTCCTCTGCAAAAGGCCCGAGCCCTGATCCCAAGATGATGCCAATATTGGGTCGGTCTTCTATTTTTGATCTAATGAATGCTACCGATTCTTTTAACTGTGAATATAACATTATTTTTTAATATAATAGAATTATTTTGAAAAGTCAATGTTTGCTGAAAGATCAATTTTTTCTCTTTGTGTAACTATTTAGGTGTCATTCCGTTAGGAATCTTCCCTCCATAACCACAGAGCTGCAAGCTTGCAAATTAGTGCTCGTACAAGGGAAGATGCCTAAGGCCTGACAGTAAGGGCTGAATAGTCACCTCTTTGTTTATGAATAGCTCGATAAATAGGAAAGGCAATCACAGCGGTAACCAACCCAGAAGACACGAGAATGATGCTTTCTTTTGGAGTGGGAAGATTTAAAGCTGAAGCTAAGGCCCGCATCACATTGGAGATGCCGAGTACTATGGTCACTGCAACGACTATACTCATGATACTATTTGAAAACAACCCATTCATTCCTTGAGTGCCCATCAACTTATGGTTGTTGACGATTAATAGAAGAAAGATGGCTGCAAATGGTAAAAGGACTCCGTTCAGAGCTTGTGCGAGTATGATTGCCGGGATAGGTCGTACCTCGCCAAGCCCGAAGCCAATTCCTATCAGCAGCACCCCGAGCCAAACACTTCTGTACCGCCAGGTGTGGCTCTGCCATAACCCTTGCCCTTCTCTCGCAAAAAGGCTTTTCGCCGTGATGGCTGCTGCCAGTGGCGCGGTGATAGCTGATGAAAGTCCAGCCGCGCAAAGGCCAAAAGCGAACAGAGGACTGGCCCACGAGCCAAGTCGGTCAGAAAGTGTGGAGGCGAGATTCTCAAAAGTGAATGTGTTCTGTACGGCGGTCCCAACCACGAGAACGCCCATAGAAATAAGGCCTCCCAATATGATTGAAATGCTGAGACCAAAACGAAGTTCTGGTAGATTCTGGCCAGATGCAATACCGGAGCCAAGAAAGAGATTGTATGGTACTACAGTCGTCCCTATTAGTCCTAGAACAAGCAGGCCAGAGCCGTGTGGCAAGGTCGGCAGGAAGCTTCCTTGCAAGATATCCGCAGTCGGGGGTTTCAACAATATGGCTGTGACAAAAAAGACTATCCCCATGAAGGCGACGATAATACTCAATAAATATGCCACGGTTCGAGGAGTGCCAAGCCAAAGTATCACGCCAGCAAAACCTCCCAAAATAAGAGTCAGGAGGGTTGGTGATAGGCCTGTGCCCAGCAACGCACCTGTTACCCCGCCAAGGATGTTTCCTGCCTCGTAGGCGGCACATCCAAAAATGATGGCACCAACAATCAGAAGGAGTACAAGGAAGCCTTTTACGCTTCCGTAAAACTGTTTGCGAATTGCCTGTCCAAGGCTAAGTCCGGATATAATTGCTACTCGAGCACTCGCTTCCTGGAGTATCAAACATGCTATCGTCGAAAAAAGTAAGGCCCACAGAAGCGCATATCCATAGCTTGCACCAGACGAAGCGGCTGTGGTAACTGTGCCGGGTCCAATAAAGGCCGCAGCAATCACCGACCAAAAAAGTACGGCTAAGATACGCTTCATTTTACATTTCCCTAACCCGGCAAAGCCGGAAGCAGAAAGCAACCAGTCAATCAATAAAATGGCAAAATGATTAACGGCAAAATAATTATTTTATTTAAGGGCAATCTAATTAAAGTCAAGAGG
>JBHIDV010000502.1:0-1770 GCA_046760285.1 Sedimentisphaerales bacterium | reverse complement strand
TCAGGGTGCCACTGGACAAACAGGCCAAACCCTCTGTCGGCGCGCTGCAGTGCCTCAATGACACCATCATCGCTGCGAGCAACAATCTTCAGACCCTTACCGACGTCCTTGACCGCCTGGTGATGGTTCGAGTAAACAAACGCTCTGTTTGTGCCCAGAATTTTTGCCAGGAAAGTACCCGGCTCAATCTTCACCCAATGATATACCTTATTTCCGCGATGCACTACCTTTGTGCCCACCTGTGAAGGGATGTCCTGGATGAGCGTTCCGCCTGAGACCACATTTGTAAACTGCATTCCCAGACAGACCCCTAACACAGGCTTGCCATCAGCCAGCCACAACGAAATCAGCTTCCGTTCAAAATTGTACCGTTGGCTGGGCAGCACTCTTATTGTTTCATGGGGCTGCTGGCCGTACGCCGACGGCGGAATATCGGCACCTCCCACCAGCACCAAGCCGTCCAGTTCGTCCACATATCGGCGTAAAATGCCTTCGTCGGTGATGGCCGGCAGAACCACCGGGACACCGCCGTTTTCTGCGACGGCTTGCACATAAGCGAAGTTCACCAAAGTTGAAGCCGACTCCTTCTTCTTATCTATCTTATAAACACTTGTAATACCGATAACCGGCCGAGGCAGGCTACGGCTGCTTTGGCAGCCAACACAAGCCACCAGAACCACCAACAACAGCAACCGGAAAATATTCTTTGTTGCCTGCCTTTGTGCAAATGCAACGTTGTTCTGCATAAAAATGCCTCCAATTAGCCTGCCCTGAGCGAAGTCGAAGGGTTTGAAACCTTTCAATAAAGGGCTTAATTTACTCGCATAGAGCAGAATCTGCAACGGCTTTTTAGCACCGGTGGCAACGGCATCGTTGTACCCACGTATCAGGTCGAAACCCAACAAATAGACAAAAAAGGCATGGTTCAAATAAATCAGATTCTGGGTAACATTGATCTGCGGCTTCATAGTGTGTGGCAGCCTCATCCGCCAGTGGCGGATGGGGATGGTTACGCCCCCCTGATTTATTTAATCAGGGGTTTGCCATCCCCAAGCTGCGCTTGAGGCTGCCACCCAAGATTGAACCATGCCCAAAAAGACAAAAAATAAAAAATTTGCAACTTAGTTACAGATTTTTCGTATAGACTATAAAATCATTTGCCCTTGTGGAAAGGACAGCTCGTTTGAAAATCTTTCGGATGTGCTAAATCCAGATGCAAAAAAGGCTGACAACTATTTTAACTGAACTAAAGGCCCACGCACCATTTACCTTATTCGGAGCCTTTACGGGCATCGTATGTATGCTGCTGTTCAAAAACCTCCAGCAACAGGTCAGCCGCAGGATATTCTATGTATTTCACCCTGCTCATGTGGTATTAAGCGCATTGGTGACCGCTTCGATGTTTGAACTTCACACGAAAAGACCAAGATTTTTTGTTGTCCTGTTGATTGGACTTTTCGGCTCACTCGGGATCGCAACCCTGAGCGATTCGTTAATTCCTTACATCGGCGAGTTTCTATTGGGCATGCATGTTCACGTCCATGAACACGTCGGCTTTGCCGAACGCGCTCATATCGGTTTCATTGAAGAGTGGCAGATAATAATACCAGCAGCGATAGCAGGTATTTTGATAGCATATTTCAAGCCGAAGACAAAAGTTCCGCATGCTGGCCACGTTCTACTAAGTACCTGGGCCTCGTCGTTCCACGTCATTATGGCCATGGGTGGGCAGCTCTCCGTATGGAAAGCTGCGGGCAGTTTTGCATTCTT
>JBHIDV010000501.1:0-1775 GCA_046760285.1 Sedimentisphaerales bacterium | reverse complement strand
AAGAGCCTTGAGCAATAAGCAATCCCGCTTGAGAAGCAGTCTGTTCTATGGCCCTGGCCACATCAAACAGCATCTCGCTGAAGGGCAGAATCATCTCAAAGGCGGCTTTGCAGTCGGCCAGCTTAACAGTTACTGCCTGTCCATCAATTTTTTGCATTTTTCGTAACCGTTGACTTTCGCACTTTTTAATGAATGTTTAGGCGGCTGAGGCTAAAGCCTCGATTAAGAACTCGAAATTCTTGTCAAGCACGGTAGATTTTTTGTTATGTACGAGCCTTTTGCCGAACATAAATTTAATTCTGTCCCGCCAAAGCACACGGCGGAGGCAACTCAACGCATCCGCAAAGCTCGGGGCAGCCTTGCCCGGATACCAGGGCTGAACAAAAAAGTATCTTCGTTTCGACTTTTGACAAAGATACCACAACCAGACTATCGAATACAGCCACAGACTCACCGCCGCCGCTCGTTCGGGACCCTTGCCTTTGAAGGTCTGAGGCTCCTGGCCGCCTATAAACTGCTTTGTATTTTTGAATGTATCCTCTATACTCCATCTGCCGGCAAAGCCGCTTATCACCTCGGCGGCAGTAAGACTCAAATCCGTGGTGAAGAAAAAGTCGTCCTTCTCTTTTCCGTCCGGGTCTCGACTTATAACCAAAAGTACCGGCTTCTGCGAGACCTTGTACCATATAACTTTCCTGGTATATACCAGTCGTCTTCTTCTCTTGCCCCGTTCGCAGGTTTCGACAAGCTTGAAGTTGCGTATTCTTTTGGCCAGATGCTGCGGCGCCGGCAGCTTTTTGCCTCTCTTGCGAGGCCTGCCTCTTTGCTTTTTTCTTTTCTTGTCGAGCAACTCGTAGATATCCGCGTCCCGACGCATACGCGAGATTATATCAGTGTTGGGCATCTCTTGGCCGGCCACGGAGGCGTAAAAACCGTCCGAATGGTTGAGAAAACGCCTTTCACCAAGCCAGAGAGCTACTTCTGTGAGCATATCTTTGGCCAGTTCTATAATGGTCGGCCCGTCCTTTCGATGCAGTCTCATATTTATTGGCAGCCCCAAAGGCTCGCCGCCCCAGGGTGGATTTATTCTCAGCGTAAGAACTACCAGGTTCAGGCCCCAGGCGTGGACTATACTGGTACCGGTCGAACGAACCACATCTCGCCACCAGCCTGCCCCATTGACTTTTCTGCCGCTGCGGTGAAACAGGGTGTCGTCCAGGTCGGTGGGTATTACACCAGCCGGGTAAAATATTTTGACCAGCAGGAGCGTCAGAAGTCTCCAGAGCTCGCTCATTGCCCAGGAGGCATCGGGGAAAAATCGATGATAGGCATCGTGAGCTTTCTGCCCAGTTGGGTCTGCGAACGGCAAAATGCCGGTTATGGTGCGTTTGGCTGTGCACAGAACCCAGCCGGTAATGAGGCTGAGAAAAATTTCTGCCGTGGGAGCGGTGAATACCGGAAAAAAGTATTGAATTATGTCCGTCCATGTCGAAATAAAAGTATCCATATCGACCTCCTTGTCTTAATTGTAAGTCTAAAAAAGACATCGGCAGGTCGATATGTTTTTGTTGATAAATCATTAAAATCAGCCGCCTAAAAAGTGCGAAAGTTAACAAAGAGCCTCGTCGTAATTCTTTAGAACATCGAGGTAGTAATAAATCCTGTTTGCACACACTTGTGCCGCGGCATCAGATTCAGGATATTCTCTCATAAGCACATCAGAAGTTTCAATGTATTTTGTTGAATACTCCTCGTATTTCCCAAGAAGCCCCTGC
>JBHIDV010000500.1:0-1782 GCA_046760285.1 Sedimentisphaerales bacterium | reverse complement strand
TCCCTGATATTGATTTTGCCAAAGCGTCGCTGGACCAGGTAAGCCAAGCCACCGGAAGAAATTTTAACATTCCATAGAAGCGTGAAGCGAGGCACAATGCGGGACACGAATTTTATTGAGCCGAATGATGGATTTGCTGCAAGTTTGGAGTTTGTAATTCGACTGCGAGTATTATTTTGGGCTTTTGTTGTCTTTTCTGTGACATTATGTGGGCAAAAGGCCAAAAGTGTGACGAAATCGGCTTCGACACTAACAATTAATGCCAAGGATATTGGCTATCGGGGTATCTGGTATATGAATCAGCCATCCGGCGATGAATACGTTTATAAATATAGCGGAGGACTGGGGACATATTGTGCCAAACACAAGCCGTTTGCTATTTATTGCGACCGGGTGAAAAAGACCTTCTTCTGCTATGGCGGAACAACCAAAGATAGTAACAGGAAACTGCTCCACATGGTTTCGTTTTATGACCATAATACACAGATGGTGCCTCAGCCAACTATACTTCTTGATAAAAGGACCTCCGATGCCCACGATAATCCAGTTATATCTGTAGATGGCAAAGGCTACATCTGGATTTTCTCGACTTCACATGGTAGAAGCAGGCCTTCATATATCCACAGAAGCAAAAGACCATACGATGTAAATGAGTTTGAATTAGTAGATGCAACAAAGGTCGAAAACGGCAAGGAGGCGGCGATGACCAATTTCTCATACATGCAGGCCTGGTATATCAAAGACAAAGGATTTATTTGTTTTGTCACCCGATATAATTATCCTGTTGACCGCACTATTTGCTTTACTGTTAGTTCAAATGGTATAAAGTGGTCGCAATGGCTTCGGCTGGCGGTGATTGGCAGGGGACACTACCAGATAAGTGCTGCAAACGAGCGCAAGGCGGCTGCTGCGTTCAACTTTCATCCTCAGTCGCAAGGACTTAATTGGCGCACGAATTTGTATTACATCGAGACTACCGACTTCGGTAAAACATGGCAGACGGTTGACGGACAGAAATTGACACTACCGCTGACGGATGTTGACAATCCTGCTCTGGTCCATGATTACCAGGCGGAAGGATTGAATGTATATCTGAAAGATATCCGGTTCGACAAGGAAGGAATGCCCATAATTCTGTTTTTAACCAGCAAAGGGTATGAATCTGGACCGAAAAACGACCCGCGCACCTGGACTACTGCCCGCTGGATCCCTGCTTCCGCAGGGGCAAGCTCGTCCCCGCGAAGGCGGGGAAGGTGGGCGATAAGACCAGCTTTTGTCTCGGATAACAATTATGATATGGGCTCGCTGTACATCGAGGACGACGGGACGTGGCGAATAATCGCCCCCACCGAGACTGGGCCACAGCCTTATAACACGGGTGGCGAGATGGCTATGTGGGAAAGCCACGACCAGGCAAAGACATGGAAAAAGGTTAAGCAACTTACGAAAAATAGTCCCCGCAATCACACTTATGCGCGACGTCCAGTAAATGCTCATTCCGATTTCTACGCTCTTTGGGCAGATGGTCACGCCCGCAAGCCGTCCAAGTCTTATTTATATTTTTGTGATAAGCAAGGAAATGTACGGATCCTGCCACGAGAAATGACGGAAGATTTTGTAAAGCCAAATCGGTTCCAGCGACACAAAGCGCGAGATATGAAATTGTGGAAACAAAACGAATAGCCAATCAGAACATTAGCACACATTGTTACAACACGGTGATTGTCGGCTCAGGGGCAGCAGGGATGAACTGCGCGGTGCACCTGTATGAGCTTATGATGC
>JBHIDV010000499.1:0-1783 GCA_046760285.1 Sedimentisphaerales bacterium | reverse complement strand
GTTTGGCCGAGGCAGGTAACAACGTTATATGCGTGGATAACGACCAACAGAAAATTGCCAGCTTAAAAAACGGCGTAATCCCCATTTATGAGCCGGGCCTGACCGAAATAGTCAAACGCAACCAAAAGCTTGGCCGACTGCTCTTTACAACTGATTTAAAATTTGGCCTGGACAATTCACTTATTGTCTTTCTTGCGGTGGGCACTCCTTCAACGAAAGACGGCTCATGTGACATATCGGCCATCCTTTCAGTTGCCAGCCAAATCGCTAATAGCCTCAACGACTACCGGATCATTGCTACAAAGAGTACGGTGCCGGTAGGCACATATAAAAAAGTCACCGATATTATAAAATCCAAAACAAAAACGGCCTTCGATTACGTTAGCAATCCGGAATTCTTAAAAGAGGGCGCTGCCGTTGAAGATTTTATGAGCCCCGACAGGATAATCATCGGGACAACCAATCCAGCCGTTCAAAAGAAAATGGTCCAGTTGTACAGCCCCTTTATGCGAAAGGGCAGCAGAATATTATTCATGGACCCCGCCTCCGCCGAAATGACAAAATATGCAGCCAATATGATGCTGGCAACCAGAATATCGTTTATGAACGAGCTATCTGCACTATGTGAGAAAGTGGGCTCCGATATCGAATTGGTCCGACAAGGTATCGGCAGTGACACGCGAATCGGACGGTCGTTTTTGTTTGCCGGCGTGGGTTTCGGCGGAAGTTGCCTGCCCAAAGATATTCGGGCACTGATTCATACCGGCTCGGTTCATGGCATTGAAATGACCATAGCCAGGTCGGTGCAGCAGGTAAATATCAATCAGCAAGAAAGATTTGTAGCACGTATTAAAGATTACTTTAAGGGCCGAGAAGAAAAAACTATATTAGCTGTCTGGGGGTTGTCTTTCAAGGCCAAAACCGATGATGTAAGAGAATCACCGGCTATCTACTGCATAAAAAAACTTCTTGATTGTCGGATGCAAATAAAAGCTTACGACCCTGCCGCAGGTCCCGCAGCGCTGTCAGCTTTGGACTACGAAATCCAGACCTTCCAGAACGGCTACGATGCTCTTGATGACGCTGATGCCCTGGTCATCTTTACCGATTGGCAGGAATTCCGCAACCCCGATTTTGAAGTTATCGCCACAAAATTAAAAAAGCCTGTTATTTTCGACGGCAGAAACTTATATGACCCCGAGATAGTTAAAAAGGCAGGAATTGAATATTACAGTATTGGAAGAGGATAGAAATGTTCTGACTTCTGACTTCTGACATAAAGGGAAAAGTTATGGACATCGTTATTAAAATTATAGGCATATTTTTTGTTGTTATTGCGATTGTGTTTCTGTTAAAGCCGGCTGTTACGAGTCACCTGATGGAATTTTTCAAAAAGGGTAACCGCATATACCTTGCGGGGGTGGTAAGATTAACGCTGGCAGTACTATTCTTACTTGGAGCCCGCGAATGCGATATTACCTGGGTGATAGTTGTATTCGGGATTCTTCTGCTCATATCAGGAGTATCGATATTTATGCTCGGACCTGAAAGAATTAGACGGATGATTGATTGGTGGCAAAAACAATCAGTTCTGCTTCTTCGAGTTATGGCTATAATTACTCTGGCTATGGGAGGAATTATTATCTATTCCGCGTAAAGACCAAAGGTGATTAGTTAATTGGCCAACAGAGCCGCGACCGTAAGGGAGCGGGCAAGAATCTAAACTGGGTTTGTTTCAAATTTCGGATTTATATGATGCATGGGTTACAAATAATATGAAAGC
>JBHIDV010000498.1:0-1785 GCA_046760285.1 Sedimentisphaerales bacterium | reverse complement strand
AATTCTGAGATATCTAACCTTGATAAATGACCAGATTTTGGAGGCCTTCCCTCCGGGCAAAGTTCCGCCGGTCGAGGAAGTTACTCTGCGCACCAAAGAACAAATGGAACCGTATCTTAGAGAGCCGCAAAGTCCGGGCTGGAAAAGTGTTTATTCACTGCCAAAATTAGGTCTGTGATTGGTAACCGAAAAATTCAAAAATTAAAAAGCAAAATTGTGGAATCCAGCACTTAAAAAACTTTAAGTGCTGGATGACTTCCTCAATTTTACATTTTACATTTTGATTTCTATTACTATTTACTCAAAGTGAGCAATTTTTCTAATGAATCACGTTAGTACAATAGAAAAGGCCCATTTCTGGTCGATGAAACAGGTGTTGATTAACACATTTATCGATCAGGAGGGCCTTATTATGATTATCGACAATTGCCCAAGATTTCTTCGCTCCTTCTTTAATCCAATCCAACCATATTTTTCCAAGCCACAGTTTAATCATTTTTGGGCGATAATCCTGGCTTTGATTATTCGTGTCGGGCGAGCCAACGTACAAGGTATCAGTGAAGTTTTGCCCCGGCAGGGTCATCGCACTTCGCACGGGCATTTTTTGGCCAAGGCCAAGTGGAATGCTCCGGCGGTTTTGGACGATAGAGTCTGGGCTATGATTCGTCGAATGCGGCCCAAAACCGGCGAGACGATTTGTCTTTTGCTTGATGATACCCGCAACGCCAAGCGAGGTAAGAAAATGGCCAACCTTAGCAAAATCTGGGACCATACTCATCAGCGATACGTCCGAGGCCATATTGTGGTCACTGGTGTTGTGATGTTTCGCGGTGTGGTTTTGCCCTGGCGATTTGTATTGTACAAACCAAAAAAAGATGCCAAAAGTTCTTATCGTAAGCTTACTGAAATAGCTGCTGATATTATAGATGAGTTTACTCCGCCGGCGGGCTTGAAAGTACGGGTACTTTTCGACGCGTATTACCTGTGCCCAAAGGTCACGAAAACCTGTGAAAAACGCTTGTTTACGTGGTTTTCGGTGGCTTCGAAGAACCGCACTTTTACCCGTGTGCGAGCCGGTAAGCGAAAGATATCTGATTTTGCTCCAGGTTTTCTCCGGCATAATGGTCGAAATGTTCGTATGCCTCGCTCTGGGGGCTGGGCAATATTGCGTATCGCCTGGGCAGATGGCCGATTGGCCAGGATAGGCAAGGTCAGAATGGTAGTATCGAAACGGCCATGTTCTCCGTGGAAGACAATGGTTTGCTTTGTTAGCAATGAAACAAATCTGGGTGCTCGTGAGATCGTATCGATTTACGAAAAACGTTGGGCTGTCGAGGTGCTGTTCAAAGAACTGCGGGGCGAACTGGGGCTGGGCGATTACCAGGTGCTGAGTGAGGCGGCAATCCTCAAACACCTCCATCTGTGTGGTCTGGCTCATCTGGTGCTGACCCACCACAGCCTGGAAGCTGTCGGTGCACAAGCCAGGAAGGCGAATGTTGAGGTTGCCCTGCCGAGTATGAGCCAGCGACTCAAAGCGTTGCGTAGCTCGATTCGACACGAGCAGATAAAACGTATTGTTAAAATAAAAAACCATAAGAACCTTGTTCAAAAACTGAATAAATATCTTTTGGCAGCATAAATTTGCTCACTTTGAGTATTTAGACCAGCCGGCTATAGGCCGACTGCGAAAATGTCAGGCATTTTCGTTTGCTTTGGCTTGACTGTTACTTGGATACAAAGCCCTGTCCGGAGACGGGGCTTTTTTGTTGACTTTGCTGCTTGTTC
>JBHIDV010000497.1:0-1787 GCA_046760285.1 Sedimentisphaerales bacterium | reverse complement strand
GAAGGGGGCGGTATTTCTTATAAGGTCGGCCCCGATTGATATTGCCGCCTTTACATTAGAGGTTCTATAAACATAGACCCTGCCGTCCTCTATCGCCATCAGCTCGAATATTGTGTGGCCAACCTGCTCTATCGGGTGCCAGGCCTGGCTGTTTGCACTCGCCCAGGCGGCTGCCTTTCTCTGCTGGCTTTGACTTGCTAAGCGAGCGACAACCTGTTGGCGTACGGCTGGGTCACGCAGTGTCTGTTGGGTACGACCACCGGCAGCGGCAATATTTACAAAGACGCTGAGCAACATCGTGAGCATAAACGGAGTAACCGAAAAGCGAAAGAATCGGTATCCTCTTATTGGCGCCGCGCAAAATCCTTCTTCCGAGGCTTTGCGAGACGAGATGTTTTTCATCACATCCTGCCTTTTTTAATATCCACCCAAGTTGCGAAATCAACTATATATAGTATCTAAAATATATTCTATACCAGATGCCCGGCCAAATCAAGCACAAATCAGCCGAAATCCTAAACAAATTCTAAATCCTAAATTCTAAGCACCAAGCTCTAAACTTTAAGATTTAAAATTTGATTTTTTGTAACCGTTCACGGGTATTTTGACAGTATTGGGCAACGCACCCGACATTAAAATACCCAACTTGCTTTTCGCCGTTAACATATCTCAAACTGTCCGTAAAGTCAAATTATTTTTTTCAAGCGGTGGGCTTCTCTCGACCGATAATATCTCTATAAAATAGCTGAAGGACAAATAGTGACATCTACTCGTGAACAATTTTATAAACGGCGAATTGCTGAACTTGAGGCTCAATTGAGACAACGGAATGAGCGAATCGCCACTTTGGAAAAGCAAGTTGCCAAACTTCTTAAAGGCAATGAAGGACTTGTCAAGAGAAATGCAGAACTTTCTGAACAGGTAGCCAAACTTACCGACCAGGTGGCCAAACTCTCCAAAAATTCGTCCAATTCTTCCAAGCCGCCATCGAGCGACATTGTTAAGCCACCAAAGCCCAAACAATCGGACGACCCCCGTCAACAAGGCGGACAACCTGGCCATAAAGGTGTAAATCGACAGCCTTTTGCACCCGATCGAATTGATAAAACGCTGGAACTTCATGCTGGTTGCTGTGATTGCGGTTATAAAGGCCCCGGTCAGCCAATTGACAAGCCGAAGATTCAGCAGACAGTCGAGCTCAGTGACAACCCCGTCAGTATTACTGAATACCATTTGTAGGGTTTTATCTGTCCGGTATGCGGACGAATTGTCTGGGCTAAACTACCTGCTG
Source organism: Sedimentisphaerales bacterium (assembly GCA_046760285.1). Classification (GTDB taxonomy): domain Bacteria; phylum Planctomycetota; class Phycisphaerae; order Sedimentisphaerales; family Anaerobacaceae; genus JBHIDV01. The sequence goes on along the minus strand of JBHIDV010000497.1, from coordinate 496 downwards.
GTGTTGTCGAAGGTCAATTGTTCGGGCTGCGTCTGCAAGCTTTGTTCGGCTATATGAAAGGCTCTCTGCACGCCTCCTACAGTGCCTTGGAAGACTTCTGCCGTGAGGTGCTGAACATCGATGTTGCTCGGAGCCATCTTTGCAATACAATATCGCGTGCCAGCGATGCCCTGGCCAGGCCTTATGAAGAACTCCAGGAGCACATTCCTACCGAGCCGGTTTTGAATATTGACGAGTCCGGCTGGAAAGACAAGGGTATAAAATACCGGATATGGGTTTTCTGCACCTCGGCGTTTAGCTTTTTCTGCATTGCCAAGTCCCGTTCTTCTCAGGTGCTCAGAAATATTCTCGGAGAAACTTATAACGGCACAATCGTCAGTGATTTCTTCAGTGCTTATGTCAAATATGCCAACAAGATTCAGCAGTTTTGTCTGGCCCATCTGATTCGGGACATCAAATTTCTTACGACTTTGCCCAATGAGGCCGACAAACGCTT
>JBHIDV010000496.1:0-1796 GCA_046760285.1 Sedimentisphaerales bacterium | reverse complement strand
AATTTTTTTTAGAATTTCTGTAAGAATCCCCCCAGATGCCAGTTTTCACTCCATTATCTTGACATCTCCCACTGCAGAGATGCGAATGTGTTTTGCGAAGCCTTTGGTGGATAAGAAGCGATATTTCCTGGGCCCTTTTAAAACCACGTTTTCGCCATCAATCATTATCTCTATATCTTCACGAAGCTGTCTGGCGCGAATAATATTGGCTAATAAAAAGGCCTTTTCAAGCCCATCACCAGTTTCATAATTTAGCACTTCGTCCGGCTGAGCCAGCCGTTTGCCATTGTAAATCGAGTTATTTTTTATTTCATTAAGCCAATTATAAACTTGCTCGAAGGACATAGACTCTGTCCCTTGAATCGAGACCGGATTGCGTTCTACAGCCGCTTTTACAAAAGGGGCCCAATCACAGGTTTCCATATCACGATAGGCATAAAAAGCAAGGTCAGCCGTAGGGTTTGTCTTGCGAATTGCCTGCAAATAGCCAATTATCTGCTCCCTATCCTGCTGGCCAGAGATTTTGATTGGCTGGGTAGGCAGAAAATTTTTGTCCGGGCTGGGTAGCTTTGCCTCGGTATGTACAAAATCAGCCAGCTTGTCCACAAACTTCTGCGCATCAGGGATGACCGGATCGATATATTTTCTTAAGGCCATCTTGCCTTCTGGATTTCTAACATCAATCTTTTTCTTTTCTATAAATTCTTCCAGCTTATCGCAGCGGATTCTGTCAGCAAGCTCATAGGGTACAAAATCCTCATCAGAAACCTCTGCCAGCAGTTTAGCGTGCGTTGTATCGGCTATTTTGTAATTACTGCCATGTTCGTAATGGAATAGAACCTCAGCTTTTAAAAAGCGTGCTTGTCCCCGACAGTCGCGGCAGAGTTGGAAGAATTTTTGGTAGTCTTGGTACGTTCGTAAAAAGCCGGCAAAGACTTGTAGCGTTAATTCTGTTGATAAATATGAACGGAGCCGATTAGCAAAATACGCATAAGCTTTTTTGTCTATCGTTGCATCATCGTACAAACAATGCACGTAGCCGGTTGAATGCGCCACCATGGTGACGTTTTCGTTGCGTAATGCACGCTGGGCCTTATTGGAGATAGCGGTGCCATTGAACCACATGGTTTTGGTGACGAGTCTTCTGTTATTGGTCAGAACGCCATCATGTACATCGATGAAATTTTGTGAATGAAGAGGGGTAAGTATCATATAGATGTCTTGAAGAGGGATTCCGCAGACCACAAACGCCGCCGCGGCATATAAAGCCGCCAGTGAAACACATTCTCCAGCTTTCTTGGTGTAGCCTTTTTTGTGCCGAAAGGCATTCATAGCTTCAACAGTTTCCGTCTTCCAGTACGGAATCACGTCACTATCATATTTATCCAGGCCGAAATGCCTGCGAATATCTACATCAAAGTAATATTTGTCGCCGTGATAACCAAACAGAGCGTTACTTTTGGCGATATCTTCAGGCGAAATGAACTTTTCAAACCGCTTAAGCTCCTTAGCCTTGCTGGTGAGGCCCCAGGTTTCCAAATCGAGGTTAAAGTCATACTCATCTATTATGAATTGTCTTAGCCGCATGAGCTTTTTATAGCTATTCTTACCTTCCAGCTTCTTGAAACAATCCAGCTCTCGCCACCGCCAGATAATCGGGCTCATAATATTGGCCAAAACCAGGCTGTACATCAGCTCCGGAAATACAAAGACTTCCATATCCGAAAGTGTTATGGCTGAACTGTATTTTTCCAATTGCTCTGCATTCATTCTGTAAGCTCCACGTGCTTACTGGT
>JBHIDV010000495.1:0-1809 GCA_046760285.1 Sedimentisphaerales bacterium | reverse complement strand
GTATGACGCTGAGCACCGCAATGCTATCTACGGCGCACTGGTTAGGGCTTGCGCAGCGCGAAATTAGAGGTATTTGCAAAAGGAGCGCTACAGCTAAATGAAGATTGTACAAACAACGTCCGGCCTTGCAGAATTGACGAGAGTAGAGAAGGGCTGCGTACTGACCATTGGAAATTTTGACGGCGTCCACCTTGGCCATCAGAAAATTTTAGCCACTGCCAGACAAACCGCAGCAGAAAGGAAAGCGGAATTGATAGTAATGACTTTTGAGCCGCATCCACGTGCTTTGCTTTATCCACAAAAGGCCCTTGGTATTCTGACGCCGCTGGTGTTGAAAAAGCACCTCCTTGCTGAGCTTGGAGTGGATTATTTTTGTATTGTAAAAAGCACTCTTGGACTTCTCAATCTTTCACCTCGGCAGTTTGTGCAGCACTTTATCGCTGAGAAGATTCAGCCCAGCGTAGTAATAGAGGGCCGCAGTTTCAACTTCGGCTCGGACCGGGCCGGCAATGTTAATGTACTGCAGAATTTGGCCCGCGAGATGGGCTTTGAAGTTTTAGTAATTGAAGCCAAAAAAGTTAAATCTTCAACCGGCCAGGTTGTTAACGTCTCAAGCACAGCGATTCGCAGTATGCTGGCGGCTGGCAGAGTGGTAGATGCTGCCGTTGCGTTAGGTCGGCCTTATCGGCTAATCGGCCAGGTTGTTCCGGGACGGGGCAGAGGAAGACAGCTTGGCTTTCCGACTGCTAATATGCAGCCGACCGAGCAGCTTATCCCTGCCGAGGGCGTCTACGCCGGCTTTGTGGAAATTGGTGATACAGCCGAGCAGGTTTGCAAAACACATAAAAAGCTACCTGCCGCCTTTAGTATAATTAGGCCGGGGACCCCGGGCTGCGGTTATTCTCTGGCGGTAGAAGCTCATTTACTGATGGAAGATGTCGGCCGATTACAGGGCAAATGGCTGGCTATGGATTTTGTAAAGCGAATCCGTGACCAGCAAAGGTTCAAGACCGATTCTGAGCTTTCCGCCCAAATTGCCAAAGACTGCAAAAAGGCAAAAAATATATTGGCCACAGATTAGGACGTCCTGGGAGTTTACCGCTCCCTCACGGTCGCGGCTCTGTCGGGAAAAAACGGAATGGAATATCCTATAGCGTATCTTATAACGTTTACAACCTATGGGACATGGCTGCATGGAGATAAAAGAGGTAGTGTCGACAAAGAGCATAATCAATATAGAAGTTCATTTATATCTTCTAGTTCGGTTTTGCAAAGGAAGGAGCAAAGTTCTCTTAAGAATCCGCCATTTACATTAGGTAAGAGGCAAGGAGAGGCAGTCTCAGAGGCAATTCTACAGGTATGTAAATTTCGTGGTTGGTTTGCGCAGGCGATTCATGTTAGAAGCAACCACGTCCATATTGTGGTCAGCGGTAAGGCAAAGCCGGAACAGATGATGGTCGATTTTAAGGTGTATGCTACAAGGGCAATTAAAAGACACAGTAACGAGCAAACGACAACCAAGAAATACTGGACGCGGCATGGCAGTACAAAGTACATTTGGACGAAAGAAAGGCTTGTCTCTGCGGTGAAATATGTAAAGAATGAACAATGTAAAGTGATGGCATATGTTGCCAGCAGAGCCCCGAACGTCAGTGAGGGGGTAGGAATTTGATGTTAAACAGAAACGATTTTCACAAAACGGTTGAGTTGATTAACAAATCGAGCAACATTCTGCTCACTACCCATACCAGGCCAGATGGTGACGCCTGTGGCTCTATTGCGGCAATACAGGATGCGCTTATCGCTCTG
>JBHIDV010000494.1:0-1815 GCA_046760285.1 Sedimentisphaerales bacterium | reverse complement strand
GCGGCGTAGGTTGGCTCCTGGCGGACCCGGCAGAAGGCAAACTTATTACCAGCCTAATGCCTTCTGCGATCGGCCGGTTTCTGCCACAGCCGCTGGTATCAGAATTTGTCATCACTGATGGCGACTGGCATCGTATCGGATTTGTGTGGGATGGTTCCAATAGAATCCTATATGTGGATGACATCGAGGTTGTCAAAGACACACAGAGTCAGTTAGCCGGCTCAACCGGCGGCCTAAACATTGGCGCTGGCAAAAACCTTGATGCAGGCAGTTTGTTCTCCGGCCTGATTGATGACGTCCGCATCTACAAGCGGGCGGTGACGCCGTAATAACTCTGTGCGTCACGCTGGTCGCTGCGGGTAGATGGAGAACCCCCAGGTAAAACCTGAGGGGCTAAATAATTTATTCGATTTCCTCGTCGATCCAGGCCAGAAGCTCTTTTAGCTCGTCGAGAGTAATGTCACCCATATGAGCAATGCGGAAAGTCTGCTCTTTGAGTTTGCCGTAGCCGTTACCAAAAATAGTATTGTGTTTCTGCTGGATGGCCTTGATAGTCTCAGCAACATTGATGCCACGAGTGTTCTTAACCGTGGTGAGCGTGTTTGAAGCATATTTTTCTTCGCAGAACAAGTCGAATTTTTCCTTGGCCCAGCTTCTTACAAACTCGCCCATTTGTTTGTGTCTTTGCCAGACATTTTCCATGCCTTCGGCGAGCAGTTTCTTGCACTGATAGTTAAGGGCCATAATATGTGGAATAGCTGGCGTGGTCGGCGTTTGGTTCATCTCGGCTCGTTTGGCGAATTGCTGGAAGTCAAGGTAATAACCTCGGCCGGGGACATTTTTACTTTTTTCTAAAGCCCGGTTGCTGACGGCAACTACGGTCAGTCCCGGCGGAATGGCAAAGGCCTTCTGCACCGAGGCAAACGCCACATCCCAGCCCAGCTCATCGAATTTCAAAGGCAGGCCCACCATGCCGCTGACCGAGTCTACAAAGACCAGTACATCGGGATATTTCTCCTTCATCATCTGGCTTATTTGGCTGACTGGGTTGGTTAGGCCTGTACTCGTTTCGTTATGAATCAGGGTAATAGCGGAGAATTTGCCGCTCGCCAGTTTTTCATCGAGCATCTCAGGCAGAATCGGCTTTCCCCAGTCGACTTTTAGCACTTCGACGTTTCTGCCACAGTCTTTAGCCACGTCAGCCCATTTGTCACTGAAGGCCCCGCAGCAAGTACACAAGACAGCCTCGTCAAAATCCACGCAGTTGCGGATAGATGCCTCCCAACCTCCGGAGCCAGAAGTTGTAAAAAGAAACACATTTTGCTCAGTAAAGAGAATCTTTTTCAGCATATCGGTGGTCTCAGCGTGCAGTTGAGAAAACTCTTTGCTGCGATGACCGATTGGCCAACGTGCAAGCTGCTGCAAAACTTCCTCATTGACTTTTACCGGGCCGGGGATGAATAACCTCGGCGGATTTCTCCAATCTACCATATTTGTCTGCTCCTTTATTATGTCATTGCCGCTGCGCGTCAGGTGCGGAATGACAACTTGTTAAACCACGAATAATAGAATACCACCCATAATAAAAAGCAGCATTTTACACGAGGATTCCAATATAAGCTACAAAAATAGCCTATCTCTGAAAAGTTTTTCAAAACAGCTAAAAACCTTTTTGTATTGCCGGCATTTAGCAGTATAATATATCCTTAGAAGTTCAGCACTTAAGCATAAAGAATGATAGAGGTCAAGCAATGTCAAAGGCATTAACAGAACGGCCGCAGTTTGTTATTAAGCAAGGTAAACCCACCGCAGTAA
>JBHIDV010000493.1:0-1819 GCA_046760285.1 Sedimentisphaerales bacterium | reverse complement strand
GTGAGCGAACTTTTTGAAGCAATCCCAATAATTGGGGCAGCTACCGGTAAACAATATGAAGCGAATGAGTTGGTGCGCGACATTACGGAAAAATTGGACAAACTCTCGGCTTTAGTTGGTACGAATGACCGAGTCAGAGTACTGTGGGTCGTTCAAAGGGAACCTTTGCGCGTCGCTGGTAGGGACACATTCATTAACGAGATAATTGAATTGGCCGGCGGTGAAAACGCTATCGGGACAACACTACACAAATATCCGCCCATCGGGGCCGAGCAGGTTATTGCGTGCCAGCCGGAGGTCATAATTGAACCAGCTATGAATCAAGCAGACCCAGCCGGGCAACAGGCCAGCGCCTTCCAATATTGGAGCAAATTTAGGAATGTCCCTGCGGCGGTAAACCAGCGAGTTTACGTCATCTCTGGTGATACTGTCTCGCGGCTGGGGCCACGATTGTATGAAGGAACCAAAACTATTGCCAGATGTCTAAGGCCGGAGCTCTTTGAGAAACTAGCGCAATGAAGGAATTACTGACACCAAGGAAGTTAGTCATGAGAATTGCATCGGCATGCATAGTGCTGATGGTAGTGATGTTGGTGTGCTCATTGATCGGTACCGAGAGCGTTTCCTTGAAAGCAGCATTTCGTGGGGTCGGGGAACAATCAGCAGTTAATCCTGACTATGAGATTTTTGTCAAGGTTAGACTGCCTCGAATTATCCTTGCCGCCATTGTCGGTGCAGCGCTAGCATGTTCTGGTGTCGTTTTCCAGGCTCTTTTGCGTAATCCCCTTGCCGACCCATATATATTGGGCATATCAAGCGGAGCAGGGCTGGGGGTGATTATTGCCGTTCTTAGCGGGTTTAACTGGACGCTATGGGGGCGGTCGCCGATAGCGGTCTTTGCATTTGTAGGGGCGCTGGGCACGGTCTGGTTGGTGTGGTTCATCGGCCGGCTGACAGGAAAGTTTCATGTGACAGGTTTACTACTTGCAGGTGTGGTGGTTAACGCCTTTTTTTCAGCGGTGATAATGTTTCTAACATCAATTGCGAAAGGCCAGCAGATACATGCCACTATATTCTGGCTGATGGGTAATATGACAGAAGAGGATTTTTTTGTGCTATGGATGGGAGCAGGATGCGTATTAGTTGGGATATTAGCGCTGTTTAATATAAGTCCGCAGTTAAATGTCCTTAGCTTCGGTGAGGACGACGCCAGGAGCATAGGCATAAACACCGCCAGAATCCGGACGATTGCCTTTGCGGTGGCTGCGTTTATCACGGCTATTGCAGTTAGCTTAAGCGGATTAATAGGATTTGTGGGGCTGATCATTCCTCATGCAGTGCGGCTCGTTTTGGGCCCAGACCATCGTCAATTACTTCCAATAAGTGGCATTATAGGTGCCCTATTCTTGGTAGTTGCCGATACCCTGGCACGTATTATCGTTGCTCCGGCACAGCTACCGGTTGGTGTGGTGACAGCTATTGTAGGCGGACCTTTTTTCCTGGTTCTATTAGTCAGACATAGTAGAAAAGTTAGTTGGTTAAGATGAGCGGTATTATTGAGGTTGAGAATTTAAGTTTTAGCTATACGCCACAAAGCACGGTTTTGAAAGATATTAGTTTCGAAGTAATGCCAGGGACATTTCTGGCGGTAGCTGGGCCAAATGGGGTAGGTAAAAGCACGCTGCTTAATCTACTGTGTGGAACGTTGAGACCCCAATCGGGCACCATAAGAATTGACGCAACAGCAATAGAATCATACAAAACCGAAGCCCTGGCAAAAAAAGTAGCCGTTGTAAGGCAGGAATTTGTGCCGGTATTT
>JBHIDV010000492.1:0-1840 GCA_046760285.1 Sedimentisphaerales bacterium | reverse complement strand
GTTAGCTCAAAAGTCAGTTCACTACAAGCAGGACAAATGGTACCGGATTTTAATCTAACAGACCAATTCGGTAATATGATTTCACTATCCAAACTAAGAGGCAAAATTGTCCTTTTGGATTTCTGGGGCGTATGGTGTGGGCCATGCCGGCGAAAGCTGCCTCATACCCAAAAAATTCATGAGCAGTTCAAAGATAAAGGCCTGGTGGTCATAGGCATCCACTCTGCTTTTCGAACAGAAAAAACAGCCGAGTTCATACGTGAGAATAATTATACTTTCCTAACAGGTATCGATACCGGCAATACAGCTAAAGATTACGGAGTTACCGGCTGGCCAACTTATTATCTTATAGACAGGCAAGGTCGATTAGTTTGGGGGGCGAAACACTCCCCACCTCCTGAAAAGCTGATTGAATCTTTGCTAAAAGAGTGATTCTCACATCACATTTTGTGAGCTTCCAAATGCAAAAACTCAGTTCAACGGCAATCCTCTCTACGCAACCTCTTTATTCACGAAAGCTTATAAATTCACAAAAAAATTCTTAAAAAATAATAAATGGCATTGACAGGTATCTTGTAATACCGCATAGTATAAAATATGGATAATCGCTTTTTTGATAACTGGTCTACGCAGCTTCGTAAAGGAATGCTCGAATTGTGCATATTAAACGCTATCAGAGGCACAAGCATTTATGGCTACGACATCATCAGAAAACTCCGCGTAATAGATGGGCTAATGATAGGTGAAGGGACCATATATCCGATCCTGAGTAGATTAAAACGCGAGGGCCTTGTGAAAACCAACATCGAAGAATCGCCAGAGGGGCCAGCCAGGAAGTATTATAAGCTGACCAAACGCGGAGAAGAAATGCTGGTTCAAATGAATATTTACTGGCAAGCAATAAAGAGCGGAACAGACTCCCTTAGAAAGGCAGAGATATGATTAGGCTAAGTGATAGTGCACAAAAACGCTTGGACAAGTACCTACAGCAGATGAGGACGTGTTTGCACGGATGCAAAACGGTCGATGCTGACGAGGTGCAGCGTGACATAATAGAACATATTGAAAGGGAACTTGAAGGCGCAGCAGAGCCGGTAGCAATTAATCGGCTTGATGAAGTGCTCGATAGGCTCGGCAGTCCCAGCCAGTGGGTTCCGCCGGAAGAAGCGACCTGGTGGCGAAAAGCAACCTTGAGGCTTCGGACAGACTCGGAAAATTGGCCACTTGCCTACGTGGCGTTTGGGTTATTTTTGCTTTTTTTGTTTTCAAATTTGATCCCCATAAGATGGGGGCTGTTATGGCCTGTCTGGTTTTGGCCATTTATCCTCTGGCAAAGATTCGGCTGGGTGATTTTGCTCTTGGCCAGTTTCTGCTTAGCCAGGGCGCTGATATCCAGAGCAGATGATCCCAAGGTGCTTGGAGCACAGAGATGGTTGATTTATCCTCCGCTTATCTTCGTTTATATTCCTATATTTTTGATTATCTTGCTATGGCCTGTATTGACGACTGCCGGATGGCATGGTTATGGCAACTGGATGCTTAAAGAAAGGACGCTGGGATTTTATCGTTGGCTTGATTATAGGCCTTACCAAATTGCGTATTTACCCGGGATTTGGTGGTTTCGGACCGTGCTTGGATTAGCACTTTGGTGGATAGTGCTGGCCGGGATGTTGTTGATATGGCCAGGGTTGATGCGTGTTGTTTTTCGGCCATTCGCGGACTGGTTTAATCGCAAGTGGGCAGGGCTGCTGCTGGTAATTGCGATTTTACTGGTAATCCTATACGCAGGCACGGGACTATTTATGATGTCAGGTCGCTATTATTTCAATCGTCCATTTTT
>JBHIDV010000491.1:0-1857 GCA_046760285.1 Sedimentisphaerales bacterium | reverse complement strand
CGTATACGGCCGCCAGCCTTCGTCGTCCTCGGGTAGAAAAACCCAGATAATCAGGACTGCCACAATAGCGCCAACCGAAAACCAGAACCATCTTCTCATCTGTCTGGGCAGAATAGTGCAGGCAGCAAGGACAATAAAAAGTAGAGTTATCACTTTCCACGGGACTTGAAAAACAATGGCCAAAATCAGCAAAAGAGCAAGTGTAGCCAGGCCAATCCATTTGAGAATACGCCAGATAATTCCTGCTTTTTTCTTTTCTTGTTTTTCTTCAGCCATTTTCTTGCGGTGATATTTATTTTAAAAACGTCACTATATAGATGTCTCTGTTATCCCTACATCTATTCCATATCGTTTAATCTCCTGAGCGAGGGTGCTTAAGCTGTCGTTCAGGTCCTCGGGGCAAAGTGGTACCGGTTCAATATGTGAATCAACCTTTAGAGCTATCTTACGTAGCAGCATCATTTCTTCGCCAATATCTTGTCCGAATTGAGTTGAAACTATAGCAATATCAATATCACTATCAGGATTCGTTCTGCCTTTGGCATAGGAACCGAAAAGTATAACCTTTGATACGCTGATACCTTGTTGTTTGAGGAGCTGAACAAATTTATAAATTTTACCTATTTCGGATTTCTTTAAGCGTGTTTGCTTAGCCATTGCAACATCTCCTTGGTCTTTTTGAGGTATTTTAGTGAAAATTGCTTTTTAGCCTTTTTGTGGAAACTGAGTTTATAGTCATTATATCTTGCTTCAATATTGAATGCAGTTATTTCCGCAAGTTCGTTCTTTTGAAGTTCGCTAAGAGGCACTGTAGCTCTTTCTGCTAAGCGAACCAAATCGTGGGTCAGAGGCGGTGCAGTTTTGGTCGACTTAACAATTATAGCCTTTAACATCTTTTCGATACTTAGGTGGCAGAAGAATAAAGCATGATGATACTTCTTGTTTTGGTAAAGGATTTCTGCACTGTCAAAATCCTCTTTTGAGGCTGTTAACCAATACTTAACAACTTCTCGTTCACTTTTCATCTTTCATACCTCTAATTTTCCCCGCAGATGGTTGAGCAGTTGGTCGGTTGAGACCCTTACCTGCTCCATGGAATCGCGGTCGCGAACGGTGACGGTGCTGTCCTGGATTGTTTGGCCATCCACGGTGACACAAAAAGGCGTGCCGGCTTCATCTTGCCTTCGGTAACGCCTGCCAATCGCACCCTTCTCGTCATAAAAGCAAGTAAAATACTTTTTTAAATCGTCATAAATATTCTTCGCTATCTCCGGCATACCCTCTCTTTTGACCAGCGGAAAGACGCCCACCTTTATCGGTGCAAGGGCGTGATGGAACCTTAGAAGGTTCCTTGTCTCGCCGCGGACCTGCTCTTCATCATAGGCATCGACTAACAAGGCAAGCGTGCTTCTGTCAATGCCAGCACTCGGCTCAATCACATACGGGATGTAGCGTCTCCTTTTCTCGTCATCGAAATACGAAAGTGGGCCTTTATTGTAATCTTCAGCTTCCTCAGCTAACTCGATTTTTGTTAGGTCCCGGTCGTTTTCAAACCACTTATTGACGGTCCTGATCCCGCGCTGATGCTGCCGAAGGTCGAAATCTGTACGGTTAGCAATGCCCTCCAGCTCCTGCCAGTCACCGCTGCCGAATGGAAATTTATATTCAATATCAACGCAGGCCTTCGCATAATGAGCTAACTCATCGCCCTTATGGTCACGGAAACGCAGATTCTCTTTTTTTATGCCTAACTCGATGTACCAGTTGAATCGCAGCTCTTTCCAACGCTCGTACCATTCTTCGTCGGTGCCCGGCTCACAAAAGAATTCCAGCTCTGCCTGCTCAAACTCGCGGGTG
>JBHIDV010000490.1:0-1858 GCA_046760285.1 Sedimentisphaerales bacterium | reverse complement strand
GCTTCTGCAATGGCAATGTCACTTTGTCGCGTGATTTTGATATTTGAAGAATCAGTTTGTACCATTGTAACCTTGTGACCTAAAGCTTCCACAAGCTGGGAATCATCGCTGATCTTGCTTTTATCCAGATTTTTGAGGTTTTCGTATGCTTTTTTCAGCAGAGAGGCTTCAAAGACCTGCGGCGTTTGTGCTTCATAGATACCTGTCCTGTCAACGGTTTTGATTATGGTATTATCTTTTGCTTGTTTTATAGTTGCTGCAATAGGACAAGCTGGTATAGCTGCGCCGCTTCTGGCGGCAGCAGCGAAACTATCATCAACCAATTTCTCCGTCACACAACATCGCACAGCATCGTGGACGGCAATAAGGTCGATATCATCTTTGATTAGTTCGAGTGCCTTGGCTACCGTCTCAAAACGCTCTGCGCCACCAAAGCAAGTTTTTACGTGGAAGAATTTCAGATTAGCCCCCCATTTAACACTTACCAGTTCTTCATCTTCCGGTGGAATGGCTAACAATATTTGCTTTACGTCGTCACGAGCGGCAAAAAGCTCGACGCTTCGCAGAAAGACCGCTCTGCCAGCTACGGTGACAAATTGCTTTTTTCTTTTTCCGCCGAATCGGCTGCTCGGTCCCGCCGCACAAATTATCACTGCAACATTCTTACTCATAGTTTTGAATCCCGCAGTAAACTGCGGAAATAACCCCCCAATAAATTGGGGGGCTAAATATTTTTGTATTTCAAAAGTCTATGCCGCGCCGAGAAGTTATTCCTTTATCAAAGGGATGCTTTACATTCTTCATTTCTGTCACCAAATCTGCCATTGCTATCAATTCATCGGTTGCCCCTCGGCCGGTTAAAACAATTTCAACTGCAGGGTCCTTTTTGTCAATAATATTTTTGATATCTTCCAATTTAGCCAGGCCTTTTGAAAGGCAGAACACAATCTCATCAAGTATGATACAATCGTAAAATCTTTTTTCTGCCGTTTCGGTTATTCTTTGAAGCACCTCACTGATAGCAGCCTTCATCGTGATTACTGCTTGCTCATCTTTGAAGGATTTGGCCATATCCCAGGGCACATCGAGTGCTTCCACTCTGATTCTGACGGCCCCCAACTGCAGGGCGAAACGCTCCCCGATATCCAGAGAGGAGGGCTTGAGGAATTGAAAAATCAAGACCTTGTTACCCTGCCCGGCTGCACGTAGAGCTAAGCCGAACGCAGCGGTGGTTTTACCCTTGCCGTCGCCGGTATAAATCTGAACAAGCCCTTTTTCCAGCATAGTGATATATTAAAAGAACCCCCCCACAAATCAAAAATAAAAAAGAGTTTAGCTGTCGCCGGCACGGCGGCGGATGAGGCTTACCTTTCATCTTTGCCACTTGACTCTGCAGGCAGTTCGCACGCGGTTTCTAAAGCGGCTTTGCCTGTGATCGATATGTCGGTGGTATATTCTGGATAGGACAGAGAAAAAATCTTTTTAAAGGCAAGCTTAGTTTTGTCCTGAAGCAGGTCTAAAACGTAGAACTCTTTCACATTTTTCAGCGCGTTGTTCCTGGCTTCATCGTCAAGGGCAAGTACTTCGTCGGAACTGAAATCTTCTATTATATCGAGCTTCCAAGGTACATTTTCCGCCTTTTCCAAGGGCAGCTTGTAAAATTTCCTATTATATATCTCACAACTAAGTACCTTGGGGTTTGGCAGCGCAATTTGAATTACCTTTTGTGAATCATCAACGGTGTAATCCAATCGGTCCAGGTCAAAACCAACTTTTAGCTTCGCTGTATATCTCAATAGACCTCTTTTCCAACGCACGGTAATAAGGCTGGTTTTCTTTTCCTTAATCTCCGTGACAC
>JBHIDV010000489.1:0-1865 GCA_046760285.1 Sedimentisphaerales bacterium | reverse complement strand
AGATTGTCAACAACCCGCACAAAACAGCCTTGTGAAACCAGTTTTCTGCAGATATTCGAGCCGATAAACCCAGCTCCGCCGGTTACTAAAAACTTCTCCATTATTAAGCTATCCCCAAGGCTTCTGCAAAATGGAAGTTACAGTTTTTGATTTTCTTAGATAATCAACTAACTGCTTGTTGCACAATAAATTACTGTTTGAACCATGCCGATTTTTTCTTTTCAAAGTATGCCTAACTTCAATTTTGCATAACTTTAACTATCCCCTGCAAAAAAATCCTTGTATATAAAAATGTTCCCATTTTACGAGCCGGCGCCGGCAAGTTGCAGCTCCTTCTGGTATCGTCGGTAAGACTTGAATTGTTCATGGAAATAGCCGCCCTTCATAGCTCTTACGGCAAAGAGCACACAACCAACTACGTTGGCGCCTACGGCTCTAAGTTCACGAATGGTCCTTTGAGCGGCTCCTCTCCTTGTAGCAGCAGCATTAAGAACCAAAATCGTGGTGTCAACAGTTTTTGCCAGCACCTTTGCATCACTTACCAACAACACTGGCGGACTGTCAACTATAACATGGTCATAGCTCTTACGCTGCTTTTCGATCAGCTCTTGCATTGGCGGACTGGCAAGCAACTCTGCTGGATTAGGAGGTATCGGTCCCGAATCGATTATGTCAAGACCTTCAATACCACTGGGCCTTATAACTTCATAACCACATCTGCCTGTTAGCAGATTACTCAGTCCAAAATTAGATGACCGCGTTTCTGAATCGGTGGCATACCTGTTGGGAAATATAGTCTGTAGACTTGGCTTCCTGAAATTAGCATCGATTAGCAGCACTTTTTCATTTTTGGCAACAAAAGTGGTTGCAAGATTGACGGCGACGGACGTCTTTCCGTCCCCTGCATCACCACTTGTTACAAGCACAGTCTTATAAGACTTTGCAGAGCTGGAAAGCTCAAAATTGGCCCGAAGCTGTCTGTAACACTCGCTTATAACAGAATAAGGTGCTTGATGAACAGTCAAAGGTAGGTTAACATCTCTGCCCAGGTCGTCTTCAGAGGCATCGGGAATAACGCTTAGCAGGGGAATGTCCAAGAATCTGGCCACGTCTCTTGCCGTCCGCATCAGGTCATTAGCCATTTCAACAAGGAAGGCAAGGCCTATGCCCAGCAGCAAGCCCACTATAGTCCCGCCGGGCAGCCAAAGCCACCACTGCCGGGAGGTCACCATTTCCAGCGGTGGAGGAGCCAATCCGACGAGTTGTACTTTGGGCGTTTCGGGGTCATTAAGCATTATCCTCAATTTCTCCATCTGGCCCTTGATTGTATCCAGCGTCTCTATTCTTTCGTCTCTTGTCTTTAGCTCCCGTTCATACTGTACGCGGGCTAAATCAAGCTCTTTCTTTTTTGCAGCCGCTTCGGCTCGCAGACTCTGCAACTCCGCAAGTCTTTGTTTCAACACCATTAGGTTGTCTCGCGCGTTTTCAAGACTCGCCTGCCGGGTCTGCTCTGCTATTGCTTTCTGTCTGCTTTGTCTTCTTTCTTTGATTTCGTTGATTAGTTGGCGAATTTGCCGCACCTCTCTATGATTTTCACCAAACTTCGTAAGTTTACCTGAAAGCTGGACTTCCTGGAAGGCAAGCTGTTCGGCAAGCATAACCATAATGGGGTCATTCTCTACAGCCTGTTCGATCTGCACCGTAACAGGGCCTTCTGCCAGCTCCTTGAGATTTTCTATATCAGCCTCGGTTTGTTTTATTGCCAGCATAAGTTCGTTTTGCTGGAGCTCCAGATCATCCAGCTTTATCTCGAATGTATGGCGCCAATAACGGCCTGCTGGCCTTTCCAAGTCATAAATATTGTG
>JBHIDV010000488.1:0-1867 GCA_046760285.1 Sedimentisphaerales bacterium | reverse complement strand
CTAAATACAGATGCCCTTACAGCTCCAACCTTAAAGACGGTTTCTGGTTTTGCCATTTTCCGCTTATTCCTTATCGATTGGTTATAACCAATCAGTACGATCGTACTAAGTAATACACCTTTATAAACTTTATGCTGATGCAGTATACATAAGGCCGAGGGAAGGCCGCTTGAAAAGCGAGCCATTTGGGTGAGCGTTTTATCAAAAGGCCTGGAACGAGGCCGGCTATTTTATATGCATCAGCAATAGACAGTGTCGGGGGGATAGTTAGTTTTTGGCATGTTGAAAATTTAGGTAGTGCCTCATGATATTGGTAAAGATTTTTTACGTTGATAGACATCTAACGGCGATTCCAGAGCATTCTTGCGTTGTTCGGCCCAGTGATGCCGCAACAACTCGCTGACATGAACAGGATAACGAACATATTTCAATACCGTCCAGACACTCTGGGCAAGACCCAGGCACATCGCAGGTGTCTGCCCATTCAGAGAGCCATGTACCCTCGTGAAGTTGTACAAATCCCGCCAAAGCCACAACGACCACTGCAACGCACAGGCAAGCCGAGAGCCATTCCGTCTTCGTCTGGCCAGCCGAGTCTGCTGACCTCGCAATGTGCCGTTGAGCCTCTCCAGGTGAGAAGTATTTATCTTGCGCCCAATCTTCAACCGCCGAATGCGGCGTTCGATATCTTTGAGTCGGCCAAACAGAGCATAAGTGGTAACTTCGAGCAATCTGCCTCTGGAATTTCGAATCTTCTTGACCACACCGACCAGCAAATTCGGTGGCGGCTTGAGAGTCGGTTTGCGTTTTCGGCCACGGCCTTTCTTGCGTCTTCGGCGATACTTGACTTTGCCAAAAACCTGCAGAATGGCCGCAGGATAAGGCAAATGGTCGTCTATAAGCAAAAGAGGCAATTGTCTGCGACAACAAACAGCTACCGATGCAATCAATTGACAGGCGAGTTGCAGACTGCGAGGGCCAAGACGCAAATCTATCACAAAACGACTTGCGACTTCCAACGCCGTATGAACCCATGCACGGCCCTTCGGACGACGTTTTGGCTTTTTGTGTTTCGCCCTTTTTTTGGCGGCTTAGCCACCCGACCGTGCAGCTCGTCCAGTTGTACCGCTTCAATCGGCTGTTGTAGCCTCTCCAGCTGCAGGCGGTGGAAATCTTCTGCTCGTCTGCCGGCTTTTTCCAAAAGACGCTCAACCGTTCGCTGGTCAACCTCGCAGATGTCTGCGGTTGCTTCGATGGAACAGCCGTATCCGAGACACTTGATGATGCGAACGACAACTTCTTCTGGTAGTTTTGTGCCTGCCATGAGTGAGCCTTCGCGTTCGCTGAAGCGCCGACCGCAGGTTTTGCAATATAACCGGCGGATGGCTTTATTTTTGCCCATACGTTCTGAGATGGAGAGGTTGCCGGCATTGAATTTGTTGAAGTCGGCACAGTCGGGGTTCGGGCAGGCAAAGAAAGATAGCGGAAATTCTGATGAAGTTGGCTCATTTCTTGAGGATAAACGGTTTTTGGCCATGGGTAAACTCCTTGCCAAAATGAATTATCGGACTGATAATTCATCGGCAAAAAGCCCTTTTGGCCTTGAAAATTAGCGTTTTTGTATGCCAATATCATGAGGGACTACCTTTTTTATTCTCCCTTCGTGTTCCTCGTGGTACAAAAATCCGTGCTGCCTGTCCTGTAGAATCTGTGTAAATCCGTGTCAAAATTTCTGTATATCTTGGGGGTATTTTCACCCACGTTTTGCGCAGGTTTTCACACCTTTCGCGCACATTTTTCGCACATTTTTAAACGTTTTCAAACATCCGCATACATCCGCCCCGAAAACCGCACAAAATCTGTCGCA
>JBHIDV010000487.1:0-1881 GCA_046760285.1 Sedimentisphaerales bacterium | reverse complement strand
GGCTCAGGGGCAGCAGGGATGAACTGCGCGGTGCACCTGTATGAGCTTATGATGCGCAAAGGCGTCGAAAATCCACAAGATAGAATCGCCGTGACAACGGGCTGCGTAGATGGTGGGGCTTCACGCAGAAGCGGTTCTGATAAGCAAACGTATTACAAAATCGGCACCAGTCCGGATATAGCAGATAGTGCCGAAGAGTTTGCAAAAAGTCTAACCGCTGCCGGATGTTGTCATGGTGATTTGGCACTTGCTGAAGGGATAAGCTCGCTTCGCGAATTTTATCATCTGGTGCAGGTTGGCGTGCCGTTTCCAACTAATTCTATGGGAACTTTCATTGGCTACAAGACCGACCATGACCCGGCTGAACGTGCTACATCTGCCGGGCCCAAGACCAGCAAATTTATGAGCGAGTGCCTGCAGAAACAACTTCAGCGATATGGTGTGAAGATTTACGACCATCAGGAAGTTGGGCACTTACTTACAATCGGTTCCGGTGAATCGAAGCGAATCATAGGTGTTGTGACGATAGATAAAAAAAGTATTAACAAATCAAATTACATCATAAATGTTTTCCTGGGTGCAAATATAGTGCTGGCTGCGGGTGGACCTGGAGAACTCTATAAAACCAGCGTTTACCCGAAGGGCCAGTTCGGTATCCACGGCCTGGCATTTAAGGCGGGACTGGTGGCCGAAAATCTGACTGAATCGCAGTTCGGCCTTGCCAGCATAAAGTTTAGATGGAACGTATCGGGCACATATATGCAGGCCGTCCCACGAATCTTCAGCACCGATGCCGAAGGCAGAAACCAGCGTGAATTTCTGGCAGACTTTTTTCCCACGATGAGCAAGATGGCCACGAATATCTTCCTTAAAGGTTATCAGTGGCCTTTTGACCCGCAGCGAATCGAGAATTTGCAATCATCATTGATTGACATTTTGGTATTTAACGAAACGCAACAGGGCCGACGTGCCTTTATGGACTTTTTAAGAAATCCTGTCGGCACCGGCTCCATGAAGGATTTTGACATCAATGACCTCGAGCCGGAGGCTTACCAATATCTGAAAAAAGCAGGTGCGTTTCAGAATACACCTATCGAAAGATTGGCTCACATGAACCCTCTTGCTATTGAGATTTATAAGGAAAACGGCATCGATTTATATTCCGAGCCGCTTGAAATCGCGGTCTGTGCCCAGCACAATAATGGCGGCTTTGCCGTAGATAGATGGTGGCAGTCCAATATTCCACAGACTTTTGCAATCGGTGAGATGGCCGGCACCCATGGCGTCAAACGCCCTGGCGGCTCTGCCCTTAACGCCGGCCAGACCGGCGGGCTGCGTGCGGCTGAATATATTGTAAATGTGTACGAAAGTCGCCTGCCAGATTATTCGGGCAAACAGGCGGAGATTGACCAGCAACTAAGTCAGTTTATTGAAAAAATTACGCAGTACAAAAATTCATCCGGTTTAGTACCTGAAATCGTAATAGAAAATATTCAGAATCGTATGACAGCTTCAGCGGGACATATAAGAGAGCTAAACGATGCTCGCAGAGCTCTAAAACAAGCAGTTAAACTTTACAAAGATATACAACAGCATGGCTTCAAATTGGAGGAGGCAAAGGAGATTGTAACCGCCGTCAGGGCAGAGCATTTGGCCTTAGCCAGTGTTGCATATCTCAAAGCGATTGTAGAATTGCTCGAGCAAGGCAGTGGCTCGCGCGGTTCGCATCTTGTCCTTGCCGAGGATGGAGTTCAAATACATCCCAACATTATTAATGAAGCGGCTGGTAAGGTTTTGAAATTCAAGCCTGAGAATGAGCAGCTAAGAAATTCTATTTTGCAGGTTAAATACGATGAAAGTTCATCCGATTTATTCCGCTGC
>JBHIDV010000486.1:0-1886 GCA_046760285.1 Sedimentisphaerales bacterium | reverse complement strand
TCCTCATACCACCGCTGCAATTACCATCAATGAAAATGCTGACCCCTCTGTTTGCCACGACATACTTTTGACTCTGGAGGAGCTGATCCCGCATTATCGTCCTGGCTATCGGCATTCCGAAGGCAATGCTGACGCACACTGCAAAAGCTCTCTGGTCGGCTGCAGCAAACAAGTCCTGATAAAGGACAAATCGCTGGTGCTGGGCACCTGGCAGGGCATTTTCTTCTGCGAATTTGATGGTCCTCGCAGCAGAACAGTATCCGTTCAAATCCGCGGAGAATGACAAACCCAAGTGTGGATGCGGCTTTAATCCCTATGGGCGAATCATTCTAAGACTGTACGCGCATAAAAAGGGCGAGGTGGTGGGACCGGCTGGGGGGGAGACCGGTGGACCACACTGCCTCGCCGAGGCTTGTAAGCACCTAAGGTGCATCGTTTCGTTAATTCAAAGAGCAATTAAAGGCTATTGTTCCCAACAGTCCTGTCAACTAAAAAAGCAAGAAAAATAAAAGTTTTTAGGGTAACTTATCCACCCCTTTTACCGTATTTCAACTTTTTTATTATACATGCTACAACGACGAAATGCAAGTCAAAAATCGCTTTTTTTTGTTTTTTTTGCAGTTGGCATAGCACGCGGGGTAAAGGACGAGCCAGATGTGCTAAATATTTACGCTAACCAGCGTTAGTAGGGGAAAAATGTGATTTTGAGCTTCTGTCCACGTTTAGCCGTCGCCGGTACGGCGACGATTAAGCACTTTGTAAAAACATAAATCAATAAGGATTTGGTGGTCAATGAGTAACAAGAAAATTTAAGAATACATCAAAATTTTTAACTTAATTACTTGTATAGCGACAGGAGCTTTCATAGACTAATATCTGCAATGAATTTTTGTTTTGTAGTGGGTTGAATTTGGATCTGCTTGTCGACCATTTTTATGACCAAGATTTCTGAAAGAATAGAACGTGTACAAGAGACTATCAACTCTACTTGTGTTCGTGCCGGCAGAGATCCCAGCGAGATAAAACTGGTAATTGTGACCAAATCTGCTGCCATTGAGGCTATAAAAGAAGTTATTCAGATGGGCTTTACCGAGTTGGGGGAGAATCGGGTACAGCAACTGAAGAAAGTCTCCGCTCAAATTGCTGAATTCTTAGAACAGTCAGATGGTGGACCTAATCCGCCGAAGGAAATCTGTTGGCATATGATTGGCCATCTACAGCGCAATAAGGTTCGCCAGGTCCTGCCCATTGCTTCTCTCATACATTCGGTGGACACACTCCGACTGGCTGAGGAGATAAACGCATCGGCGGCAAAGCTAAATTTACGTCCACGAGTGCTGTTGCAGGTTAATACCTCCAATGAGCCGCAAAAATATGGTGCTCCGGTAGGAGCAGTTATGCATCTGGCTGAGCAAATAGAGACCATGCCGAATTTAAGACTAATTGGACTTATGACGATGGCGCCCTTGACGCATAATAAGGATGTTATTCGGGCTTGCTTTGTCCGAGCAAGAGAGTTGTTTATTGAGATGCGCGGCGAAAAAATTGTTGGCCCACAGTTTACTGAGCTAAGCATGGGGATGAGTTCAGACTACGAAACCGCCATCGAAGAGGGGGCAACCATCCTTCGTATCGGCTCGGCGATATTCGCCGGCTGATGCAAAATTGTAGACAGTCGGGTGGCAGCCTCAAGCGTAGCTTGGGGATGGCGTGTTGCTCGTTCTGCAAAGTACAACATTTACTTACAATTCTTTGCTCGATATTCTTCCCCTCATCCCCGCGCAGGCAGGGACCCAAAATATTTAGCTGCCAAACCTGTCCCTTCGGCAGGCTCTGAGCGTAGCCGAAGGGACGCAATACGAGAAAAAAAAGCGGGGCCTATGCCA
>JBHIDV010000485.1:0-1921 GCA_046760285.1 Sedimentisphaerales bacterium | reverse complement strand
TGTTTTATAGCGTAACGTCCTGTTTGTGTCAACAAGATTTCTTCGATCTAAGTACGTAATAAATTATCGGACCTTTGCAGGCTAAGCTCTTTGGCCGACTTCAAACAGCAAACTACAAAATTCTGCAGTAGTTATGTCTTTTTTCCCCCCTGATTAAGGACGATTTAGTTGAAGGAAATGGACAGACGCATTACGGCAATCGCGGTCTCTTAGCATGTGTAATCTCAACCGCTCAGACTTGTAGGGACGCTTCACTATCTTTCAGAGATGTCCGGCGATTCGATATCGAAACCGGTCTTTACTACTACCGTGCCCGGTACTATAATCCAGGTGCTTATCTGTCGTTGGCAGATTGGTCGATTCTTACAAATAAATACGGAGAGTGAACTTTTTCGCATGGTGACATAGAAAAACGGTGGCTGTCCCGAATGGCGGTTTGTTAAGCAGCATATCTTTTTCTCCACTGTTCTCTTGTAGTCTTTAAGGACGGGTAGTGTTGGCGTTCCCGCCTTACTGCCCGTGGCTCATTCCTGCCTGGTCGCTCTGGTACAAGATGCGAGGCTATTTCCCTAAGCATCGCCTTGTAAATTTCTGGCAGGTTCCAGATGGGTTCTGTAGCTAATGCCGGTGCAAACATTAAAATCGCCCTGACCGCATGGACAAAACTGATTCGCATCGGATCAACCCGGTGTTCCATCGCTGCTTCCAGCATAATCATTCTTACGATGTTAACAGCTATCAGCCGGGCCGCAACTTCTTTGCGAATCCCATCAGGGGTCAGACTTCTGAGCACATCGGCAGACAGATTTATTTTCACCGCTTTGAAGAGTGTCTCTATTGTCCATCTCTTGCCGTAAAGCTGGACGATTTCGCTGGCAGGGTAGAGTTTGTTATCAAGTAATGAAGTAACCAGCCAAACAACCTTATATTTACCTCTGGTCCGAACGGTTGCTTTGATGGATCTGACCATAATTTTGGCTGGGAGTTTGGGGTCTTTTTGTCGATAGTTTTTGTTGATTTTTAGCCAGCCAATAAAGTCATTTCTACTATAAGATTTGACCCGCTTAATTCGCGATATTTTCAGGCACTGATGAGCTTTTGTAAGAAACTCAAGCCCTAAACACTTATAGTAAAAATAAAAGTGAGCTGCCGCAAAATGCCTGTCTGCAAGCAATAAATCGCCTTTTGGGAGGTTTTTAAGCATCGGTCGTGCCAGTGTATTTTCATCCTGGTCGTAACGTCCCAGAGCATAATCCAAAACTGTCATCGTGTTAGCTATACATAGCGTAACCAAACGCGCCAACGGATATTTGCATTTGCCGTGGAATCCTGTGGGGCTGCCGAATTCTCTGAACAATTCTGCTACATCCGGCATGGATACACATGTTCCGTCAAGCAGGACTATCCGATGTCCTCTCCACTTATCAAATGCCTTAGAAAGTTCTTGGGCTTCTTGGCAAATCCACCCGAAAAGACAACGCCAAAGTTTAACCGGCAATCTGGCTCTTGCCTGGGATACATTACCCCGAGATGGAGATTCGCCACTTAGATTAGCAAACCTGCTTACCAAACTGGCCCATAAAACCTGCCAACTTGCATTAAAGGAATCCTCGGGCCAAATGGCTGCCATAATCATGTGCAATACGGTTACAATTGGTGTTATCTTGCGCCGTCTATATTTATAGCCCACGGCTTTACATGCTCGCACAATTACAGCATCTGGCAACACTTTTCTAACTGAGTTGAAACTTACCTGCTCAATTTTTTCAGAGATTTTTTCAGGATTTTTAGCTGTTGTGTCGATATTATTCCTTGACATTTTTGGTCTCCTTTCCGATTAAAGTTAGTAATAATTTCTTTATCGGCCACGGGAGACCTTTTTTCTTAATCTGCTTAACAAACCGCCATTCGGGACAGTCAC
>JBHIDV010000484.1:0-1922 GCA_046760285.1 Sedimentisphaerales bacterium | reverse complement strand
TAACTTCGTGGAATCTGAAGTGAAGCTAACCCGCCATACGTGTGGCGGGTAAAATTCGATTCACAATGGTCGTCTAATTTAACCAGAAAGGAGGAACGATCAGGAGCTTAAAGAGGAAAAGAAACCTTACCCTCGTTGGTGTCGTCGGTCTTGTGGCCGTGCTGCTTATGACGGCCTGGACCGTCATGGCCGACTATGACTATGAGCAGAGCATCATTTGGACACCTCCCGAGCAGGAGGAGACAATCGCAGGGGCATGGATACTCTCCTGGCCCCCAGCCCCACAATTCGGCTTAACTGAACCGTTAATTGTTCAGGAGACGTTAACGCCATTGGATCCGTCTGGTAACAGACTGTTGCTGAGAAACACAGAATTTAATGTACCCAACGTCCCCGCCAGTACTGAGCCAATTTACAATTACAGTTGGACCGACTTCGTTGGGGTGGCGGTGAAGACGGGCCCCAGCACTTACGAGTATCGTGCATACGCCTACGTGCAACACTATGATGGAACAGACCGTGGCAAAATCGTAGCCTATGGCGTGATGAATGGAAAGACGGAACTAATCGACCGTGACCATAGATACGATAGTGAGTTCTACGTGACTTACTATGGACCGGGCTCTGACGTGAATCCGGCAGATGGATTCCCTGATGAAGATGCACAGCCGCTTGTAGTTTTCGGGCCTTTCGAAGGCCAATGGTTTGAGCGCGTTCGACTGATGCCTGGTCCTGAATTACCCCCACCGCCTCCGCCTGAGGGCCAGTAAATAGCGAACGTCTATGGTTAGACTATTCGGCGATACAGGCCGCGTTTTTGTATAAGAAGTTGATAAGTAAATTACTATCAACCTAACGCGTGGATGGGTCTTTCTATGTTTCTCGCCCTGAGGGCAGAAAGGAAGGTGTAAAATGAAATGGTTAAATGGTTCAAAAATTAGCTTGGTGTTAGTTGGATTTGTTGCTGCTGTTGTGCTTGGCGGCCAGAGTGCGAGCGCAGATTTCACCTTCGGCACTCCCACCAATCTGGGGCCAACCGTCAACAGTACGGCAAAAGACGGTACCCTAAGCACCTCGGCCGACGGCCTGTCGGGCTACTTCGACTCCACACGTTCGGGCGGATCAGGTCGTGAGGATATATACGTGACGACGCGGGCAAGCGTCTCTGAGCCCTGGGGAGAAGCGGTGAATCTGGGCCCAACGGTTAACTCAAGTGGCTCAGATTGGGCTCCATGCATCTCGCACGATGGCCTATCGCTGTATTTTACCTCCTGGGGGGAAAAGTTTGACATTTGGGTGACGACACGGGAAACGACAGCCGATGACTGGGCAGCGTAATCCTGATGGCAGCCTTCCGGAAAGCGACTTTCTCAGATTGGCGCCGGGAAGTGATGCCATTGACGCAGGCACAGATGTTGGTTTGCCTTTTGTGGGCAAAGCTCCAGACCTGGGTGCTTTTGAATACTGTCCAGCCACTGAAGACCAAAGCTATGTTAAAATGCTGCATCAGTACGTGCGGAACCATGATATGGAGAGGATCCGACAGATGCTGGCAGCGGGTACTGATGTCAATGAAAAAGACTGGTTGGGCTATGCCCCACTGCATTGGGCTAATTATTTCGGCTATCTGGACGCGGCTGAATTGCTCCTTGACAATGGAGCCAATCCAAACCTGAAGAGCGATACCGGCCGAACGCCGCTGGAGATAGCTACCGTGATGGACTACAAAGAAATCACCGAGCTGCTTGGCAAGCACGGGGCTAAAAAATAACCACATCACAGTGAGCTTATCAGAGATGACAAATTGTGTTATTTTTCTTGCGAGGATCAAGTATCGAGCATCGAAGATAATACTAATTGTTCAATGGCTACTTCGGCTTTTGCTTGGCCGGTCTTTATCTTAAAGTCAATCGCAGCTAAAC
>JBHIDV010000483.1:0-1933 GCA_046760285.1 Sedimentisphaerales bacterium | reverse complement strand
TTATAGCCTTCAGCCAGACTCAAACTGCATAGATACAGGAAATCCTAGCTATCTTTTAGATCCTGATGGCACAAGAGCGGATATGGGAGCTGTTTACTTTGACCAAGATAGAAATATGTTTATAAGAGGGGATGCAAATAGAGATGAAAAAGTGGATGCTTTAGATGCTATTCCGATTATATATCACTTATTTGAAAACAAAAAACTTGAATGCAAAGATTCAGCTGATGTAGATGATAATGGTAATATTGATGTAAATGATGTTATTTATTTGATTGATTATTTATATAGAGATGGCAATCAACCACCAGAGCCATTCCCAACAGCTGGGTATGACTTAACTCATGATGCTCTTGCTTGTTACGTACCTGTGAATTATGGTAATGCAAATATTAATAATGATTGCAAAGTTGATTTTAAAGATTTCGCAATATTTGCAGATAGTTGGCTAGAAAAAGGTTTATGGCTTAAAGGAGATATTGATGGAGATAAAACTGTTGATTTTAGAGATTTAAGAAATATAGCAGATAATTGGTTATGGTATGATTATTTAAGGTGTGTATACCCCTACCCATTGTCAAGACAAAAAACCGGGGTTTTTAAGGTGGACTCATCGCCGTATGTTACTGCCGTTGGAACGGAGGAAGCCCGTAGGGCGACCGGAGTGCCAACGGCTACGCCGTACACCTCGGCGGGGGTACTGTAGCCCAACGCCTGGTGCAATCTGTGATTATTATAAAACTCAAAATATCGGCCAAGGCAGTACCTTGCCTCGGCCACTGTCTGGTAATCCCGCAGATAGACCTCCTCAACTTTTACTGTACGCCATAAACGCTCCGAAAAGATATTGTCAAACACTCGTCCTTTGCCGTCCATACTGATCTGAACACCCACATCCAGCAACACCTGTGTAAAATCTATCGAAGTAAACTGGCTGCCCTGGTCAGTGTTGAATATATTAGGCCTGCCAAAACTTAATGCATGCTGTAATGCCGAAACACAAAAATCAGCTTCCAATGTTACCGATAATTCCCATGCCAGGACATAACGGCTGAACCAGTCCATAACAGCTACAAGATAGAGCCAGCCGCGATACATCCGCACATAAGTTATATCCGCCGACCAAACTTGGTCAGGCCTGGTTACCTGTACATTTTTGAGCAGGTACGGGTATATCTTGTGCTGCGAGTCTGGTATGCTCAAAAACCGCTTTCGATGCGGATAAACCGCTTCTAAGCCCATCTGACGCATCAGCCGCCTAACTCTCTTATGGTTGACATTGTGGCCCTTACGACGCAGCCATTCGGTCATCTTATCAATGCCGTAAAACGGCGTCTTGATATATTGTTCGTCTAACAATCTCATTAACTGCT
Source organism: Sedimentisphaerales bacterium (assembly GCA_046760285.1). Lineage (GTDB taxonomy): Bacteria > Planctomycetota > Phycisphaerae > Sedimentisphaerales > Anaerobacaceae > JBHIDV01. The sequence goes on along the minus strand of JBHIDV010000483.1, from coordinate 560 downwards.
CGTTGTACGGCGTTTCACCGCACGGTTCATAATATAAGCTGCTTCGATTCAATCTCAGCAATTCACATTGCTTGTAAATCGGTATCTGCATATTGCCTGGTTCGATGGCTTTTCGCTTCTGCTCAATTGTCGAGTCCAGATTTTTTTTTCAGCCAGTCAAGCTCAACTTTTAACTGACCTATTTGCTGGTACAAATGCTCGGTCAGTTCATCCTGCTTTTGCCTGTCTCTGTGCCGGGAACGAGAGAATATATCCGGCAGCGATTCGAGCAATTGCCTTTTCCATTTGGTAATCTGATTCGGATGAACCTCATGCTGGCTGGCCAGTTCTGCTATCGTTTTATCGCCTTTAGCCGCTGCCAGAGCAACTTTTGCCTTAAACTGGGCACTGTGACTACGTCTTTTGTTTTTCATAAATTTGTCTCCTGAAACTGTTATCGTCTCAGGCGACAAATCCACCTTAATTATGCGCCCAGTTTTTGGGGAGTATTATACTGACCCAGAGTTCTGTTAAGTGCCGTTCTTGCTGTTTTCCACGGCCTTCGGGGATAAGAGTGTGTC
>JBHIDV010000482.1:0-1948 GCA_046760285.1 Sedimentisphaerales bacterium | reverse complement strand
CGACTGTAGTCTTGCTAGAAGAGCGAAGAGCGGCCATGTGGACCGAATACTCCCAACTCACGCGAGGCAGGCATAGGTATGTATTGGAAGGTAGCTCCAGTTCAAGGCCATTTTTATGTGATATGTACACGCCTGTGGGATGGAAGGGGGGCAGGGGTTTTCGCTGGAGTTAGTGACGGCTGGGGTCCTCCGATAGCCTCGGAATACAAAGCCCAAAAAGTACATTTCGGGCGCGAATACAAGCTTAGAATGACTGAGGATGAGGGCTTTATCAAATGTTATCTTGATGGTGAATTGGCACTTAAGTTAAAGATGGATAAAAGATTCACGGCTGGCGTAGTAGGCTTATTCATTATCAATGCGAAAGTGTATTTTGACGACTTTGTCGTTACAAGCGACAACATCCCTGATGGTGGTCCTGGCTTAGGAAAAGCTGTAGGACCGAAGAGCAAGCTGGCCATAACCTGGGGCAAAATTAAGTGGGCTTTGGAGTAACCTGCATGGTGGACGACAAGATTTGCGCCTCGGGACAGGCTCTGCGATGCCGTGGCGAGGATGCCCGTAAGACCAGCGAAGCGCCAGGCGTCGGTGAGCGTAGCGAACACGATGGAGCGGTTGATTACCCGAAAATTGAATCAAATTTTCATCAGTAGTAATCAGTAATGTCCGGTATAGTTTTTGCGGAAAGGGCAATTTTCCCAAAAGACTTACCGCAGAGACACGGAGAAAAACACTTTGCACTTGTTATATATTTGGACTTTGGACAAAATGAAGTATCTCAGGCTTTGTGAAACTGAAAGAATGCCTCAAGTCGTCTTTTTGACACTATTCTCGGTGTGAAAGAAACAGTGGTTTTGTGGGTTGCTGATGAAACTTTTGACAAGAACAGATGATGAATATTGTTGAACCCAGCTTTCGAGTGGCAACCACAAAACCACCAATTTAGGTCTTTTCTCACATTGAGAGTATTCCGTTAAGTTATCTCTTCCATGTCGAAAGGAAAGCCATCATCCTTTCAAACGATTGCTCCTTGACAAGTGGTCATCCTTTAGGTTACAGTTTTAGCATTTCACATTGGTTCGGGAGGTAGAAAATGACACCTGACATTGTCACCCTTAAATCATTATCAGTGAATTCAGCCCAAATGCAAGCAACCATTGACCACCTGACAGAGTTCAGGCAGCAACTGTACGACGGATTCGACCATAGAGCTGACGCCATAATGTTTCTACTTGATGCCATCTGTAGTAATACCACCGCAAGTGCGGTGGTCCAATTGAGCCTCAATCCAGTCTTTGATTACAGCTACAATAGCGTTTATGACGCCATCAAAAACTTCTTTGTCCCAAGCGATACTGCGGGCGCAAACGTGGAAAGGGAAAACCAAGAGCGGCGAAGAATCCGACTGATAAGCGATTACCTACCGGATGACAAAGATGATTCTTTTGTCCTCTTTTCGGTCGATGTCACACCAGCACCACGGCGTTTCGCCCATACCCTCGAGGACCGTGGTTATGTCTATGCCCCAAACACCATTGCGTCAAACAAGCCTGTCACATTGAAAGCGAACACATTGTTTAGAGATTAACATGGAAAGCGCTGTTCTCCAGCGTCAAACCGAATCACCTGACCGCTGATATAACCACCTGCCGGTGTACACAAAAATCCAACGACACCGGCTAACTCATGCGGTTGCGCAACACGTTCGAGCGTTCCATCCTTGATTAGTCTCTCTTTACTTTTCCCTCCTCCATAAGCTACATGCCAACGCTCACTGGCCACTGAGCCAGGGGCTATACAGTTTATAGGGATGTTGTAAGGTCGCAGTTGCTCTGCCAAGCAGCGGGTATACATATGCAGAGCCGCTTTGGCAACTCGGTAGGCGCACAAGCTTTTATACCCGATGCAACCGCATAGGAGATGATAGCACAATGAAGCTTGGTGAAGA
>JBHIDV010000481.1:0-1951 GCA_046760285.1 Sedimentisphaerales bacterium | reverse complement strand
CAGTTTCAACGTTCAAATCCTACGGCTCCCAGCGTGCCTGGCGGCTAATCGAAGAGGATGGCCAGCGCGTGATGCTTCAATCCTATGAGAATAACAAAGACAAACACACCCATCCTATGATTATAGCAGGAGACCCTCTCTGGCGTAATTATAGAATCACTGCGGATTTTTCTCCGGCCTCCGACAAGGGTCAAAGCGGCATTATTTTTAGATATCGAAATGACCGTTGCTACTATTTCTTTGGAGTTGACGGCCCCAGAGCGGTTCTCAAGATGGTTCGCCACGCCAGCGGATTCCACAAGCCTTACGAAAAAATTCTGGCAGAAACGGCATGTTCTTGGACCCCTGCCTTCGCAGGGGCAGGCTTGTCCCCGCGGAAGCGGGGATACTTGACCGCCCAGATAGATGTGAACGATAACCATATTCTGGCCAGGCTCGATAATGGGGTTGTTTTGAAGGCAAAAGATTCCACCTACAGCTTTGGAAAGATCGGCCTGATGTCCGACGTCCCCACGCGTTACAAGAACATAAAGGTCACTACAACGGCGAAAGAAAAGGAGCTTCTCGACAAACGTATCGCTGAGCGCCAAGAGCAGTTGAATCGTCTTCGAGCCCGTAATCCACGTCCGGTCTTATGGAAGAAAATCAGCATAGAGGGATTTGGCGTCGGCCGGAATCTGCGCTTTGGTGACCTTAACAACGATGGTCAGATTGATGTGCTCATCGGCCAGGTGATACATCATGGGCCCAGAGACACAAATAGTGAGCTTAGCTGTCTGACTGCTATTACATTTGATGGTGACGTGCTGTGGCAGATTGGTGAACCGGACCATTGGAAAGACCATCTTACAAACGACGTGGGCTTCCAGGTACACGATCTGGATGGGGATGGTCGAACCGAAGTAATCTACTGCATGGGTATGGAGCTCATAGTCGCTGACGGAGCTTCTGGGAAAACCAAATACCGGGCGGCGACTCCCAAAATGCCAAGGCATGTAAAACCTCCATATAACAAGTTTCCCAGAATACTCGGGGACGCGCTTTATTTCTGTGACGTCCGCGGTACCGGCCATCCGAGAGATATCATTATCAAGACACGGTACAGGCATTTCTGGGTATTGAACGACCGCCTGGAGGTCCTATGGGATGCTGCTTGCAATACCGGCCACTACCCTTATGCTTACGACATCGACGACGATGGCAGGGACGAGATATCGATGGGCTATTCGCTTTTTGATGATGACGGCACATTGCTTTGGACATTAGATAACAAGCTAAAAGACCATGCAGACGGCGTTGCTATCGTTCGGTTTAGGCAGGCTGGCGAACTTCGCCTGCTCTGTGCAGCCAGTGACGAAGGCATTTTTTTCACCGATATGAAGGGCCAGATTCTGAAACACCATTACGTGGGTCACGTACAGAACCCCGCAGTAGCCAACTTCCGTGATGATCTGCCCGGCCTGGAGGCTGTCTCGATCAACTTCTGGGGTAATCAGGGCATCATTCATTTCTATGACGCTGACGGAGGCATCTACCATGATTTCGAACCATGCCAGCACGGCAGTATGTGTCTGCCCATAAATTGGACTGGTTCATCAGAAGAATATTTCGTGCTGTCGGCAAATACCGAGGAAGGAGGCTTGTTCGATGGGTGGGGCCGATGCGTAGTTAAGTTTCCTGCCGACGGCCATCCCGATATGTGTAACGCGGTGCTGGATGTTACAGGCGACTGCAGGGACGAAATTGTGGTTTGGGACCCCTTTGAGCTCTGGGTCTACACACAGCACGACAGCCCCAAAGCCGATCGGCTCTACAAGCCTGAACGAAATCCTTTGTACAACTACTCTAATTACCAGGCCACGGTATCTTTGCCCGCATGGTCCTCGGGGGCCCTCTAAAAGGTTTCAAGATGCCAAAGCGATTAGCTGAAAAAGTAGCTATAGTTACAGGG
>JBHIDV010000480.1:0-1957 GCA_046760285.1 Sedimentisphaerales bacterium | reverse complement strand
TTTACCGATGTTACAATAGCAGACGAGTTCTGGGGGCCCCGGCTTGAAACTAATCGCAAGGTAACTATCCCTTACGCTTTCAAAAAGTGTGAAGAAACAGGCAGAATCAGTAATTTTGCCAAGGCCGGTGGTTTGATAGAAGGTAATTTTGAGGGCATCTACTTCAACGATTCGGACGTTTACAAGGTGATAGAAGGAGCTGCCTATTCGTTGAATCTCCATCCCGACCCGAAACTTGAAGAATACGTCGATAAGGTCATCGACAAGATCGTAGCGGCCCAGTGGGAAGATGGTTACATTTACACCTTTTATTCGGTCCCCCGGCGCCAACCGCAAAAGCGATGGAACGATATTCGAAGCAAACATGAGCTTTACTGTGCGGGTCATTTTTTTGAAGCGGCCGTCGCTTACTACCAGGCCACCGGAAAAAGAAAAATTCTGGATGTTGCACTTAGGCTCGCCAACTGCATTGACTCGGTTTTTGGTCCCAACAAAAAATGCGATGTGCCGGGCCATCAGGAGATAGAGATAGGGCTGGTGAAGTTGTACCGTGTAACTGGTAACGAAAAATATCTGAAACTGGCAAAGTTCTTCCTGGATGAGCGAGGGCACGCTCATGGACGCCAGCTCTATGGCCAATACTGTCAGGACCACCAGCCGGTTACCGAGCAGACAGAAGCTGTCGGCCACGCGGTTCGTGCAGGCTATATGTATTGCGGCATGGCTGATGTCGCTGCCTTGACCGGTGATAAGAGTTACCTTAGAGCGCTCGAGCAAATATGGCAAAACGTCGTCTCAAAGAAGCTATATATCACTGGCGGCATAGGCGCCAGACGTGGCGGCGAATCGTTCGGCAACAATTATGAGTTGCCCAATAAAACTGCCTACTGTGAGACCTGTGCTGCCATCGCTAATGCTATGTGGAACCACCGCATGTTTCTGGCCTGCGGCGACGCAAAGTACATCGACATCCTGGAGAGGATAATCTACAATGGGTTTCTTTCCGGCATTTCGCTGAGCGGCGATAAGTTCTTCTATCCGAACCCATTGGCAAGTGACGCTAACTATCAGCGAAGCCCGTGGTTCGGCTGTGCGTGCTGTCCTACGAATATTGTGCGTTTTCTGCCGTCACTTCCCGGATACGCTTACGCATACAAAGAGGACAAGCTGTATGTAAACCTTTTTGTCGGCGGAAGCACCGTCATCAAGACGGGCGAAAATATTGTGCATCTAACGCAGGAAACACGCTACCCGTGGGATGGGGATATTAATATAACCATTGAGCCGCAACGTCCAGCGGAATTCACAATTTACATCCGCATTCCTGGCTGGGCCCGGAACCAGCCAGTCCCCAGCGATTTGTATCGCTACTTGAAAAAAAGCTATCAGAAGGTAACGCTCCAGGTAAATGATAAGCCGCTCACTTTGGATATAGAGAAGGGTTTTGCTCGCATTCGTCGGCAGTGGAAAAAGGCTGATACAATCAAAATACATTTGCCTATGCCAATACGGCGAGTGCTATGTCACGAAAAGGTTCGGGACAATGTGGGAAAGACCGCACTTCAGCGTGGGCCGATTGTGTACTGCTTCGAGGCAGTTGACAATCCAGGGGGTGTGGCAAATTTAGTCTTGCCAGCCGAGGCAGAATTGCATGCCGAATATCGGCCGCAGCTATTAGGTGGAATCGTGCAAATTTATGGCCAGGGGAAAATTCAACAACAATCCGAAGCAGCAACATCAGTGAAGGATATTGACCCCGTTAGAAATTCAAGTTCGGCAAATACACAAGAAATTGGGGAAATTTCTAACGGCCTTGAGGTGGTTGCAATTCCTTATTATGCCTGGGCACACCGCGGCAAGAGCCAAATGGTGGTGTGGCTACCCACATCAGCCGAAACCTCCAATCGATAGACAGAAAAAACAATTGTTTGACTTGATTCGAGCAATATACTAAACT
>JBHIDV010000479.1:0-1961 GCA_046760285.1 Sedimentisphaerales bacterium | reverse complement strand
TAAGGCACGAAGAATATTCAATTAAAAATCGAGTATCGAGATTTGACGATAACTTAACTGCCAGATACACGGCTGTCAACCCTATTAGAAATTTCTCTTTTTTCGACCGTATTGGCCTTTTTATAATTTCTATGCAGGCATATACTATGTATCTGAAAAAACTGTTTAATGGTACTTCCGTATGTAGGAGGATAACCAATGAAAAACAGCAGGCGTGATTTTCTTAAAGTGATGGCTGCGTTCGGCGCAGCAACGAGCAGCTTCGCGAAAGTAGGTAAAGTCCTTGGGACTAAAGCAGATGAACGCAAGCAGAACACAGCGGAAAGCAGGAATAGAGGGCGTAAGAGCCTACGAAGAATCCACAGTATCGAGACCTTCACCCGCAATCCTGTGAGCATTGTTCGTATTCGCGCAGATGATGGCTCTGAGGGTTACGGCCAGATATCCACCTACAATGCCGACATCTCCGCACTCGTTATGCACCGCCAGATTGCCCGACATGCGCTCGGCAAGGACCCGGCAAACATTGATGCGATAGTAGATCGCTGCATTGAGGCCAATTACAAATTCCCTTGGTCTTATGTATGCCGGGCTCTGGCAGGCTTAGATACGGCGCTGTGGGACCTTCACGGCAAGAGCGAAGGCAAAAGCGTTTGTGAACTTCTGGGAGGGACACCTCGGCCCATCCCCGCATACGGCTCAAGTATGAGGCGCGACATAAAACCAGCCGATGAGGCGGAAAGACTGGTTCGGCTAAGGCACACGCAGGGCTTTCGTGCATTTAAGGTTCGTATCGGCAAGGTATGCGGGCACGACCAAGACCAATGGCCTGGCCGGACAGAAGAGCTTATTCCTACCGTCCGTAAAGCAGTTGGCGATGATGTGTCATTGCTCGTTGATGCAAATAGCTGCTACACGCCAGATAAAGCAATTGTGGTCGGCAGAATGCTGGAAGATTATGGCGTATGTCACTTAGAGGAGCCTTGTCCTTACTGGGAGCTGGAATGGACGGCTAAGGTAACAGCAGCGCTGAAGGTTCCTGTGGCTGGAGGAGAGCAGGACAACGACCTTGCACAATGGCAGCGGATGATTCGTATGCACGCTGTAGATATTGTCCAGCCTGATGTATGTTACGTGGGCGGCTTAACGCGGGCGCTGCGGGTCGCTAAAATGGCTGCGGAAGCGAATCTTCCCTGTGTGCCGCACTCAGCTAATTTAGCCATGGTGACAGTTTTTACGCTGCATATGCTCGGTGCAATATCTAATGCTGGGCCTTATCTGGAATTCTCTATTGAGCCGACTGAATGGGTTAAGGGCATTTATCATCCCGAATTGCAGGTACGCGACGGAAAAGTTGCCATCCCGGACGGGCCCGGCTGGGGCGTGACGGTCAATCCCAAGTGGCTGGAAAAAGCAGAACACCAAGTCAGTGAATACAGCTAAAGACAACGTATGTTATAAGATACTCTAAGGGCAAATTTAAGCTTTTACATTACTATTGTTTCTCTATAATATGGCAATCCAACTACGTTGTATAACTTGAAGGAACAAGATATGAGAAGACATAATTTGTTTGGATTGTTAGTTTTCATCTTGGCTGTGAACTTACTATTTGTCGGCTGTGTGGAACGTAAGCTGACAATCAATACCGAGCCGCAGGGAGCGCTTGTCGTGCTGAACGACGAAGAAATAGGCATCTCACCGGTCACGGTTTCGTTTGAATGGTACGGCGATTATAACGTCAGAATTAGCAAGGAAGGCTACGAAACTCTGAAAACTCACCGCCGGCTGAAAGGGCCTTGGTACGACCAATTTCCGTTCGATTTTTTTGCCATGCTCAACCCCAGAAGAACTGTCGATTCGTACAAATGGACATTTGAGCTTGCCCCAAAGGCCGAAGCTACCCCGGAAGAGTTAATTGACGCTGCTCAGCGGTTGAAAAGTGAGCGTTGATAATTGAG
>JBHIDV010000478.1:0-1963 GCA_046760285.1 Sedimentisphaerales bacterium | reverse complement strand
CACAGATTAAGGGTTTTTTATATTTCATTGAAATCTGTGAAATCTGTGGCAAAATTCAAATTCCTGTATTTTAAATTTGTTGCAAATCTTTCGTATTTTGTATATCTTATCGCGCATGGCGTAAGATTGAAACGACACGGATTAACACAGCCAGAGAATTAGCAGTTAAAAAACAGTGTAAATCCGTGTCTAACGAAAAGGTAACCATATATCAAATAATGAACAAAGGAGCAAAATCCGATGGAACCGATTGCAGAGCCGCAAATCAATTTATTTGCAGATGAATTGCCCTCTATGGAGGCAATCACGAAATTCTCTCACTTGGTCCATTGCAGCGAGGCCAATCAGCTAAAGTTTGCTGAAGAGCTACAGGCAAATATGGCCAGGACCTCTCCGAAAGCTCAACTGGCGATAGGAATCGGCCTTTTTATCCTCGGACGTTTCGACGAAGCAACCAAGAAACTGCAAAAGGCTAAAGACTGCAAAGAAAAATTCATATACCTGGCCTTTGCATTTCGCCGAATAGGTAAATTCGACGAAGCGATTGAAAACCTGCAGAAGAGCCTTGACTACGAGGCCGACCCTCTAAATATAACTTTGGAAAAAGTTGCTACCTACCGTCACGCTGCAGACTTTGACGCTGCCACCAAAGAATTAAAAACCTGCGCCAATTTTGAGAATGTAAGTGCTGAATACCACTATCAGCTTGCTCGTCTGGCCGAAGCACAAGGCCTCTACGAGCAGGCAATGGATAATTACAAAACCGCCTTGGAATTATCACCGAATCATCAAAGGGCCCTTTTCCACCTGGCCTTTCGCTGCGATTTATCCGGCGATGAAGAGGCAGCCATCGACTATTACAAGCAAATTGCCTGCGGTTCTCCGGTTTATGTAAATGCCCTGCTGAATTTAGCGGTACTTTATGAAGATATGGGCAGGTTCGACAAGGCCTCGCAATGTGTGGATAAGGTCCTGGAGTATCATCCCAATCACCAAAGAGCAATCCTGTTCAAAAAAGACATCGAAAGCTCAAAAACGATGTTCTATGACGAGGAAAAAGAAAGGAAGAAAACCCACAAAAACCAGATCCTGGAGACACCCATCTCCGATTTTGAGCTGTCGGTACGCAGTAGAAACTGCCTTAAGAAAATGAATATCAACACCATCGGCGACCTTTTGAATATTACCGAGGCAGAGCTGTTATCTTATAAGAATTTTGGTGAAACGTCGCTGCGAGAGGTCAAGACCATTCTCGAATCAAAGGGATTGCAACTGGGTATGGCTCTGGAAGAAAAGCAGTTTCCTTCTGAAGAAACCGCTGATCGCAAGCAAGCAGCAGACCAGGAGCTCTTGAACAAGTCGGTAGACGACCTGCAATTGTCGGTACGCTCCCGGAAGTGCCTGCAAAAGCTCAATCTTCGCACCATAGGTGAGCTGGCACACAAAACAGATGCCGAACTTCTCGGATGCAAAAATTTCGGCGTAACCAGCCTAAACGAAATCAAAAAAGCACTTGCCAACCTTGGATTATCCTTGCGAAGCTTGGACTAATCCGAACCAAGACTGCCAATTTGCGATTGCCGATTGAAAATCGAAAATCCAAACTTTGCGATTGTCGAATGCCAGTTGAAAATCGAAAATCGAAAATTGAAAATGCCGGGCTGTTCTCGCGGATAATCCTGGGGACAATGTTTTTGATTTTGCTGGCAACGCAACCGGGCTGCAAACCGAGGCCACTGGTCAGACCTACGCCGCAGATGGACATCGAACCACGATTCTGGGTAAGGGTGCTGCTACTGGACGATGTCACAGGTTGTACGCTGCGAGCTTGCTCGCCTTTCAGTGTCACGGGCACCGAGTCCGACTCACAAACATTGGCCAGGCCGGCCCGCTTTACTCCCGTGGGGGCGACAAAAGTGGAAATATCCGGCGGCAAAATTACCATCGCCGGTCGGCCTTTTAC
>JBHIDV010000477.1:0-1966 GCA_046760285.1 Sedimentisphaerales bacterium | reverse complement strand
CTCTGCGTAGTACCTACAAAAAAACGCTGTATTTTGCGCTTAATCTGGTAAAATGGACACTTGGTAACGTCAGACAAAACCATTGGGATGCTCGATACTCGATGCTGGATACTCGATTTAATCCCATTGCCAACAACGAGCATCGAGAATCGATCTAAATTATGCGAAAGATAAAGAACGAAAATTTAGCTCAATTGCTATTGCAGCTTCGATTTACGCCGGTAAAGAAGCGTCGAAAACAACTTGACGCCGCTGAAAAACTCTTTGCGATTATTGAGCCGGATAAAGAATACCCTTTCGATTTCGTGCACTTTCATATCACGGGCTTTCACCCCAAGAGCGTGGCCGAACAGCAGCTAATAAAAGGCGACCAGCTTTTAGAAGACCTTCGGATTTTCATCTCCAAGCTAAGCGGCCAGCTCGCCGTTCCTGTAACCGAGCAAAAAGAGAAAGTCTATACCATCGAAGAGCTGGCAGAAGCCTTCGGCGTTTCCACAAAAACCATCTATCGCTGGCGAAAAAAAGGCCTAATCGCGCGAAGATATATCTTCGATAACGGCCAAAGACGTTTCGGCTTTTTGCAATCGGCAGTCGATAAATTTGCTCAGAAAAATCCTGTCCTTATCGCCCAGGCAGGAAACTTTAAGCGACTGACAAAAAAACAAAAACAGCAGATAATAAGACAGGCCCATTCGCTGGCAGCTAAGACTACAATGTCCCGCTATCAGGTCATAGAGCAAATAGCAGCTAAAATCGGCAGGGCCCACGAGACCGTCAGGTATACTTTGCTGGAATATGAAAAATCCCATCCTGAAAGGGCTATTTTCGACAACCGAACTGGCGCGCTTGATCCAGCGCAGGCCGCGGAACTATATAAACTGTATAAACAGGGCGTGCGTCCCGCCGAGTTGATGAAACGCTTTAATCGTAATAGAAGCTCCGTCTATCGAATTGTAAATCAGCAAAGAGCAAAAGCACTTCTGGCTAAAAAGATTGAATTTATCGCCAGTGATGAATTTCTCCAGGAAAATGCCAGAGAGAAAATCCTCACTCAACCGATCTACGTAGAAAAAAACGCCTCCAGAAAAAGCATGGAGCCGTTTGAATTAGTTGGCGAACACCTGCTGCCGGAGTACTTGCAGACATTAAAGGATACCCCGGTGCTCAATAGAGAACGTGAACGGGAGCTTTTCCGCAGATATAATTACTTAAAATTCTTAGCTTGGAAAAAACGAGCTGATATAAACCTTTCTCATCCTGGCGGCGCTCGGCTAACAGAGATAGAAAATTATTTGGCTGAAGCCGAGGCCATCAAAAGAATAATCGTAGAGGCGAACCTGAGGCTGGTGGTCAGCATTGCCAGCAAACATACCACCAGCGGGACAAGTTTTTTGGAGCTGGTAAGCAAGGGCAATTACGCACTGATTAAGGCCGTAGAAGAGTTCGATTACACCAAGGGCTTCCGATTCGGCAAGCGTGCGTCACTGAACATAGCTAAAGAGTATGCGAAGGTCTCCGGCAAGGATACGGAACTCAGCAGAAAAAGAGCCGCTTCGCTGGCCAGTATCCAGCGAGACCTGGCAAGTGCTGCAGATATTGCGGCTATCGAATGGGCACGCCAAGGCCTAACGCAGGTAATAAAGAACGAACTGGACCAGCGCGAGCAGTATATAATTTTGAATCATTTCGGCCTTCTCGGCTCGCCGGTAAAAAAGAAGACCAGGACCTTAAAGCAAATCGGCGAAGACCTGGGACTGACCAAGGAGAGAGTCCGGCAAATCGAACTGATGGCCCTGCAAAAGCTCAGACAATCCCTCAGCAGCGAAGAATTTGAGTTGCTGACTGGCTGATAACTAATTATCAGTCATGCTCTGTAGAAAAGAACATATGTCATTTCGACCGGTGGAAACCAAAGATGGCAAGCTGGTCAAAGAAGAACGGATCAATCACCAACGAGGCGAAATCG
>JBHIDV010000476.1:0-1970 GCA_046760285.1 Sedimentisphaerales bacterium | reverse complement strand
AAGGTATGGCAATGCTATTGCCCATAAAGAGGACGGGCAAAACGTATTGTTTATGGACAGCCACGTAAGTTTTCAAAAACGTCCTTATTGCGGCCTTGAGGATGATAATATTTATACGTATCTGCCGCAGGGCATGGAACATCCTCAGATAGGCAAGCCGCCTGTACCTTTTGTCAGTCAGCCCGGCCATAGAAAAGATTCATTGCTGGTACACGACCCGCCAGACGCCACCCGTAAATGAATCCAAACTTTCCGCAAAAAAACAACCTTCGAGAAAATAGCCTTGTTTTCAAGATAAAAACAGGTATATTGTTTTATTTGGCTAATTGGTATGCTTGAGAAAGTATGAACCAATTGGGAGCTAATCAGTGAAAACGAAACTTCTCGATGCTGTTGAAAGTAAGAGCCTAAAGAAAAAGATACCGCACTTCGAAATAGGCGATAGGGTAGATGTCCATTACAGCATCAAAGAAGGCGATAAGGAGCGGATACAGATATTTAGCGGCACCGTAATTGCGCGCAAGGGTCGCGGTATCAACGAAATGTTCACCGTCCGGCGAATCGTAGCTAACGAGGGCGTGGAACGCATCTTTCCGCTTCATTCGCCTAATATTGTAAATATAAAGCCGGTCCGAAGCGGCAAAACCAGACGGGCAAAATTATATTACCTGCGCAAACGAACCGGCAAAGCCGTTAGATTAGCTCATCGCCACAGCGACCACACCGCTTCAAAGTAAACTCGAAATCCGAAATACTAAATACTAAACAAATTCAAAATTCGAATTTTCAAATGTTCAGAACAGTTTCGGTAATTTGAATTTTTGTCATTCGGATTTGTTTCGAATTTCGATATTCGGACTTCGGATTTACACACAATAATATGCTGATAAACAGAAACAAGCTTTTGGCTGACCGTATATTACTTGGTAGATGGGGTGAAAAGCGCTGCGAAAAATTTCTCAGAAGAAAGGGCTTCAAAAAACTCACTCACAACTTCTCTTGCAAGGTCGGCGAAATCGATCTGATTATGGTCGATAGTGACGGCTCTATCGTCTTTGTCGAGGTCAGAACCCAAACTGACGAAAGTTTTGGCCCGCCGGAAGAGTCCATCACCCATCCCAAGAAAGTAAAGCTGCTGCGGACCGCCCGCTATTTTCTGGCAAGACACCACATAGAGGACCGCCCTTTTCGCTTCGATGTTGTCACCATAGTGCTGGGCCGAACCGGCCGACCACAGATAAGACATTACGAAAACGCTTTTATTCCCTAAAAACAATGGAGCTGATTGATACGCATTGTCATTTGACTTTCAAGGACTTGGGTGATGACATCGAGGCTGTTATCGAACGCAGCAGAGCTGCGGGAGTGACTCAGTGGATAACGGTCGGCACTGACCCGCAGGAAAACCCAAAGGCCATCGAATTTGCCGAGCGATTTGAAAATATGCACGCCGCTGTCGCAATTCATCCGCACGAAGCCAAAACCGTAACCGCAGATACAATCCAAGAATTAAAAAAGCTGGCGCAACATGAAAAGGTTGTTGCCATCGGCGAAACGGGCCTGGACTATCATTATGACTTTTCGCCAAGACAAGACCAAAGAAGAGTGTTTGCCGAGCATTTGAAAATCGCCGCCGAATTGGCCCTGCCGGTAATCATACATTGCCGAAAGGCTTTCGATGAAACTATGGAAATCTTACAGCAGTACAGCCGAGGCCTCAAAGGCGTTGTTTTTCACTGTTTTAGCGGCTCGGCTGAACAGGCAAAGATTGTGCTCGACAAAGGATTCTATATTTCGTTTACCGGCGTAGTGACTTTCAAAAATGCGGGAAAAACGAGGCAGGCTGCTAAAGTTGTGCCGGTTGACAGGTTAATGCTGGAGACGGACTCGCCATATATGTCGCCGGAGCCGATGCGCAAGCAGAAGGTAAATGAGCCGGCTCTTATGATTCACCTCGCCGGATTCTTAGC
>JBHIDV010000475.1:0-1974 GCA_046760285.1 Sedimentisphaerales bacterium | reverse complement strand
GATTGAGGGTCAGAAATACAGTCATTGTTTGGACTAAAGTTTTCATTGTTTGCTCCTTTCGTTTGTTTTGTTGGAGTTTCTGAATTCATTTGGCACTAAGCTTCTGGGTTGAGTATAAGACAAAAGTTCAAGCATATCCTCTTTAGTTCGCGTCAGTTCATCTACGGTGTGGATGGCCAAGCTCTCTAAGCCGTTGCTTAACTGGGTTTTGTCACGTAGTCGATTCAATTCTATTTGCTCCAGGGCTCTCGCGACCCATCGGCGGTCCTGTATTTGGGCAGTGTTTATAGACTCAATGAGTTGCTCTAATCGCTGATTCGTTACGGCATTGGAGGCAGCTAAGGTCTGTATAGCGAACTCACTTAAGTCCCGGCGGTACTGCTGAGTAAGTTCGTCTTTAAGCTGAGCGTAGTTGCTTGCCAGAGCCACCTGCCAGTAGCGCTGCATAACCTCAAGCACTTTTCGACGAATAGCAGGTTCAAGAGCGGCATAAAGCTGTTCCATATTTGGCCGGCGCGCTGAGAGCCGACCTATTGTATAGCCAGTCGAGAGCACTAATAACACTGCTGCGGCGAATTTTATCAGACGTTTCGCAAATCTCATCTTATCAAAACTCTCTATTTTATCTATCTTCTCTTGCAAGTCAGCAGAAGTCTTGGTTAGTTTTGTGACGGTTGCATCCACCAGTTCTTGTGGTGGACCAGGCGGAATCTCTGTCTTGGCAAGAGCTTCTACCGCCTTATATAAGATATCCTTTGGTTTTTTCATAATCATACCTGCCTTTCTTCTATGACAGCGGCCTTTTCAAGCATTTCTCGCAGTTTTGTTCTGGCGCGGTGCAATAATACGCCAGCGGCGTTAGTTTTGATGCCCAGCTCTTTAGCGATCCGCCGATAGCTCATATCATTGAGATATCGCAGGCAAAAAACCTGGGCCTCTTGCGGAGGTAGCTGACCTATCGCCTTTCGTAACCTGCTAACTAACTCCTGGGTCTGTACTTGCTGGAAAGGCTCTGGCTCATCGTTTGGGACCCAGTTAGCTATATTGACACTGGCGTGTGGCTGGCGGGGTTGCTGGCGCAGCCGATCTATCGCCCGGGCAGTAGCCAGCCGAGCTAACAGAGCAGAAAAGTTTCGCACATACTGACGCCGAGAGACTTTTAGAGCTGAAGCAAACGTCTCCTGGAAGCAGTCAGCCGTATCTGCATGGTTACCCAGTAGTCTATATGCAGTTCGCCATACCATTGGTCCGTGTTTTTTCACAACTGCCTGCCAATCAATGGCTTGGCCATCAATTACTTGCAAACTGATCTCCTTGTAAAGGGGGTGGCAGCCTCAAAAGCAAAGCCTTTGGGGATGGTGGATATGGCAAAGCCATCCCCAAGCTGCGCGCCAGGTACGCCACTCGTCGTCAATATAATAGTCGATGCACGCCCATTTTTATTACAAAAGATACCCAGAAATTTAGCAAGCTGAGTTCTTATGAAAAATTTTACCATGACCTTTGGCCGACAACAGGCGAGCTAACAGTATGATATAAAGCCCCTTAGAAGCGCCACGTCGTAACGGCTGCAAAAAACTTTCCGTAAAAAAGGCAAATCTTTTGCCTTTTTTCAAATTTTTTCTTGCAATGACATAAACAGCACAGCAAAATGTCACTGTTTCCAGGGTTCCCACTTCGCAGAAAATCGCGAAGTGGGGTCCCTCCAAATTATTCTATCTCCGGCGGACAGCTACGAGGTTACCGATGAGCAGCATAAACCACGGAAGACAGAAGACAGAAGTCAGAAGACAGAAGTCAGAAGTCAGAAATCAGATATTCTGTCCTCTGTTCTCTGTCCTCTGTTTTCTATTTCTGTGGGCTTGCGTATTTGTAGTCCCGTTAGGGACACTGTGTGGTTGCCAGCCGCAAGAACAAGCAGACACCAGTTCCATGGAAGCTTCGAAGAGAGAGGCTGCATTACACCAGCTACTC
>JBHIDV010000474.1:0-1988 GCA_046760285.1 Sedimentisphaerales bacterium | reverse complement strand
TGTTTTATAAATTCGTCGGCCTTTTGGTGGTTGGCCAGTAGCACTGCAACTGCACCTGCAGCTTTTGCAGAAAGTAAATCGAAAAGATAATCGCCCACCACGAGTGTTTCGGCTGGCTGTATGCCGAATTGTTGACATATTCGCAATACGCCGAAGGCATCGGGCTTGACCGGCCCATCTTCTCTATCCACGATGGCATCAAATTTCAAGTTGTGCTTGCGGGCGATAGCTAAGGCGTTGCGTCGCCTATTACGCGTCAATATTCCGATGCTAATGCCAGCTTCGCGAAGCGTATCGAGCGTTTGTTTTGCGCCGGGGTTGAGCCTGGATTTGGTTACTGCCTTCTGCTCGTGAAAATGTAGAATTTGCTCTGCGCGTTGGCGCTGCTGATGGGTCATTTTTTGCATCGATTCCAGGACCGGCCCAGAATTTCGGTCCAGTCCCATCTCCTGGCGAATGACATCAAAGTCAAAATAAGGCTGGGTTATGGTGCCATCCAAATCAAATATTACCGCTTTAATTGACATCACATTAAAGTACTTCAAGTGAGCTAAAGATTCAGGCTACCAGGTTATCAGGCTATCAGGTAGTGGGTATCAGATTACCAGGACATCAGGCTTGTACTATGTAGCCTTCGCAGAGTAGCACTGGTTTTCCTGATACTCTGATGACCTGATACCCTGCATCCTGATACCCTGGTATCCTGATATCCGAATTTTAGGCACTTTAGTCACTTTACATTTTAGTCACTCTTCTTGCTTTCCGGCCTTTTTGCGTAGCAGTTCGATAAAGTATCGGCCGGCCTGGCCTAAAATCTTGCCTTTGCGAACTATTATACCGGTCGGCCGGACAAAATTTTCATTGGAAAAGGGTATTGCCTTTATCGTTCCACTGCTAACTTCACCAAGTATTGCGGTCTGCGGCAGGATACTTATACCTGAGTTTATTTCCACTGCTCGTTTGACGGTCTCAATATTATCAAATTCCATCACCGGCTGAACAACAATATTATAACGTTGTAAAATGTTGTCTATCCATACGCGGGTAGGGACATTCTTCTCAAAAGCTATAAATCTTTCAAATTGCAATCTGTGAATATCTATCTGCGATTCGTGTGAGAAGGAATGTTTAGGGCTACATGCCAAAACCAGTGGTTCATTCTCAAAATCATAAACCTCAAGTCTTCTGTCTTTTTGGGCAATCGCTACCAGCCCGATGTCAATATCACCGCCTAAGACCAGCTCATAGATTTTGTCGGCGCTGAAGTATTCAATGTGAACATTCACATTAGGGTAGCTAACCATAAATCTTTTAACATAGTCTGGCAAGGTATGCATGCCGATACTGAAAATTGCAGCTACGTTTATTCTGTCGCCGGCTGACGATTTCAGGCTACTGAGCTCACTTTTTAACTGTTCATATCGCTCCAGCATATCTTTGCAGGCCTGGTAAAGCATCTGGCCTGCTTTGGTAAGTTCAACCGGTCTTTTTTTTCTGTCCAGCAGTTGGCATTTGAAAGTAAGCTCCAATTGCGCAAGCTGTTGGGAAACTGCGGATTGGCTTAGTAGATGTTTTTCAGCAGTTTTGGAGAAACTTCGCAGCTCAGCTAAATCACAAAACACCTTTAGCGTTTCTACATGCATTATAAGTTGACCTGATAATTTGTATCAATATAATGCGTTTGCTTCGGCGGCGTTGCCTACTTACTAATATTAGTTTTATTATTTTACATTATTAGTTTTGATAATCAAACTGAAATAAAGCCTTAAATTAAAAGGAGTAGAAAATGAATTTACAACAACCCAATGCCAACGAAGTTACGCAAACTTCAAACCGTTCGAGAAGCGTTTCACCTGTGTCAGGTATCTGCACACGGTGCATTGACGGTTGTCGCGGCAATTGTGAGGTTTTCAAGTCTTCTTTCCGCGGCCGGGAGGTGATTTACCCCGGTCCATTCGGTACTTTAACTGCCGGCGGCGACAAAAACT
>JBHIDV010000473.1:0-1989 GCA_046760285.1 Sedimentisphaerales bacterium | reverse complement strand
AGCCTCAAAGCCGTAGGCTTTGGGGATGGTTTTTCCTCTGGCTAAACACGTACTTCGCAAGAAAGCAGGGGAGTGAGCCGAGAAATCCGTTTATTTGATAGATTTCTCCACTTCGCGATGCTGCGCATCGCTTCGGTCGAAATGACCTACGGTCTTTTCTACAAAGCATATTGGTTGCTGGTGACAGTTTAATAACATTATTAGGGCGGTTTTTGCTGGCTTTGGCTGGATAAGCAGCTATAATTCGTGGCGCGTGAAGGGAACCCGCTTTGCGGGGGCCTAATCGTAACTCGATGGAAAGCAAAGGTCAGCATGGAAAAAAAACAGATACTTATTCCAGCTATGTTGATTTTTCTATCGGCAGCAGTATCGTTGGCTATAGAAAGCCAGCAGAGACGCGCTTTTATTGGTCAGGATTTGCACCTGGCCGGGCGGGAGCTTATAAGCTATCAGATAAATACTGAACAGGGCCGGCAACATATTCTCGTTTTTCAAAATGGATTTTCGATGTCGTTTGCCGCTAATCGATTTTCCAGCGATAGTGCGGTAGTTTGGCTGGCCCCCACCCCTGCTTCAGAGGCGGGGCTCGACCGTGTCCTCACTGATTACAAAGCAACGGTATATCTACAAGGCAATATACCTGTTGAAAAAGCGAATGGCACCGAGGCCGCTGACTTGAGCACAGTGATGATTAAAGCAGGTCAAGCAATGGTCGTGCGGTTCGACTTTCGGGGCGAAGTCTTTGTCACAGCGGAAAAAAGAGAAGTTGCCGACCCTCGTGGATTAGAGCTTTATGCAAAGGCCTTTTCCGCAGTCGGGCGCCTACAGCCAGAGTTGCAGCCGAAGCCGAAAGCACTGGAGCCCAAAAAACCGGCTAAACTTGTCCCCAGCGGAGCCGAGGGAGAGGTGGTCCCTGCCAAGCCGGAAGAGAAAAAGCCCGACTCGACTAAGCTCGCCGAAGTCCCCTTTATATATCCGATCAACATAGCCCCGGCGGGCAAAGTTGCACCAAAGATAGAGTGGGACGAAAAGGCAAAAATGGGGATAGTTTCCGGCAGATTCTATCTATGGCAAAAACAGGACCAGTTCGGTGGTTTGCTGGAACTGCAGGCTGATAACGCAGTGATTTATTGCAAACAAGCTGATGAGCAGCCCAGGGAAATCGTCGGGTTTGAAGATGTTCTGGCCAGAGCAGCAGTGCAGGCGATTTATCTGGCTGGTGATGTAGTGATGACAGAAGGCGGGCGTTCTATTCAAGCCGACGAAATTTATTACGATTTTCAAAGAAAAAAGGCGCTGGCAATAAATGCGGTAATGAAAAACTTTGATGTTTCCCGAGGGATTCCGATTTATGTTAGAGCAGCGAAGTTAAGACAATTGGCAGAGAATAAATTTTCAGCGGAGAATATCACTTTGACCACCAGCGAATTTTATCTGCCTCAGATTTCACTCAACGCTTCGGAGGTTATTATCACTGATACTACCCCTGTTGACCAGCGAACTGACAGGCTCTCTGATAGGAGCTTCGATGCCCAGATGCGCGATGTACGCTTGAAGATGTATGATAAGACGATTTTCTATTGGCCTTTTTTGCGTAGTAATCTGCAAAGGCCTGATGTCCCGCTCAAAGGCGTAAACGTTGGTAATGATAGGACCTGGGGCACGTCGGTGGAGACGCAATGGTACTTGGCCCGGCTATTAGGGTTGGCCGAGCCGGAGGGAACAGATAGCACTATTACGTTGGATTACTATAGCAAACGTGGTTTGGGCAGCGGTTTAGAGACAAATTATGAAAGAGAGAATTATTTCGGCAGGATTTTAGGTTATATAATTGACGATTCCGGCAAGGACAGACTGGGAAGAACCAGCAGCCGAAAAGACCTTGAGCCGCCACGCGACCTTCGTGGCCGAATCCGCTGGCAGCACAAGCACTTTCTTCCCTTTAACTGGCGGCTTGCTACCGAGGTAAGTTATGCCTCTGATAAGAAT
>JBHIDV010000472.1:0-1991 GCA_046760285.1 Sedimentisphaerales bacterium | reverse complement strand
AAAATTTCGTAAAAGCACCCAAATTCTGATCTTCCTGGAGTTGAAGACGGGCCGATTTCCTAAGTATATCTTTATCTGTACACTTCTTCATGTTTTTTCTTGACCTCGTCGAAATACGTACTCCTTTTTGGAATGTATGTTGTATTACAAACCCTATTATTATACGGTTTTTTTATCGACTCTTGGAAACAAAATCTGATAGAAATTTCAAGTTAACTTTCGCACTTTTTAATAAACGTTTAGGCGGCTAAAGCCAATGCTTCTATTAAGAACTCAAATTTTTTGTTATGTACGAACCTTTTACCGAACATAAATTTAATCCTATCCCGCCAAAGTACACGGCGAAGACAACTCAATGCATCCGCAAAGCTGGCAACAGTTTTGCCCGGATACCAAGGCCGAACGAAAAAGTACCTTCGCCTCGATCTTTGCTGAACATACCACAGCCAAACCACAGAATATATCCACAAGCTCAAAGCTGCCGCCCGCTCGGGACCTTGGCCTTTCCAAGTCTGGGGCTCTTGGCCACCTATAAACTGCTTGGTGTTTTTGAAAGTATCCTCGATGCTCCATCTGCCTGCAACAGCCCCAATCACCTCCGCAGCAGTAAGACTCAAATCTGTGGTAAAGAAAAAGTCGTCCTTCTCTTTGCCTGTCGGGTCTCGACTGATAACCAGCAGCACCGGCTTCTCCGACACCCTGTACCATACCACTTTTCTGGCATATACCAGTCGTTCTCGAATCTTGCCTCGTTCGCAGGTTTGAATCAACTGCCAGTTGGTTACTCTTTGCGTCAGCTTCTCTGGAGATGGAACTCGTCTGCCCTTCTTGCGAGGTCTGCCTCTTTGCTTTTTTCTTTCTCTGGGCAACAAATCGTAAATATTTGCGTCCCGACGCATACGCGAGATTATATGAGTGTTGGGTATATCCTCTCCTGCCAGAGAGGCATAAAAACCGTCTGCACTGCACAGAAACCGCCTTTGAGGCAGCCAGAGAGCGACTTCTGCGAGCATTTCTTTGGCGAGCTTTATCAAAGTCGGCCCGTTCTTTCGGTGAATTCGCATATTGATGGGCAGGCCCAGTGGTTCGCCGCCCCAGGGCGGATTTATTCTCAGTGTAACTACTACCAGATTCAGGCCCCAGGCATGCACGGTCTTGTTGCCGGTAGAACGGACGGCATCGCGCCACCAGCCGGCCCCGTTGACCTTGCGACCGGTGCGATGAAAGAGTGTGTCGTCCAGATCGGTGGGTATTACACCGGTGGGGTAAAATATCCTGACCAGCAGAATAGTCAAAAGCCTCCACAACTCGCTCATGGCCCAAGTAGCATCCGGGAAAAACCGATGATAAGCATCGTGAGCTCTGCGTCCAGCTGGGTCTGCGAATGGCAAGATGCCGGTTATGGTATGCCTGGCAGTGCAGAGTATCCAGCCGGTTACAAGGTGGAGAAAGGTCTGGGCTGTTGGAGCGGTGAAAACAGGAAAAAAGTATTGAATTATGGTGTCCCATGCCGAAGTAATAATAGTTGTATTCATGCCAACCTCCCTGTCGTATTTTTTCCAATATGTTTATCGGAAGGTTGGCATGTTTATGTTGATAAATCATTACAATTAGCCGCCTAAAAAGTGCGAAAGTTAACGTAGTGTGACCCTACCAAAAAACACCAAATGTTTACAAATGAATAAACCGTGATATTTTTTTCTCGCCGTACACACTTTTCACAAAGCTTAAATAACTTACGTTCCAATTACACTCCAGGTGACAGAAGTATGGGATGGGCTCACTATACCGCAATGATTAGGAATCTTGATGCGTATTTGGTAGACGGATATCTACCACCAAGGGATGTTTTACAGCGGTTGGCTGAACTATCAGCCAAAACACCCGGGTTGGGTCGGTACAGTAAAGCACACATACCCTACAGTTGGAATAAACACGACGAAGATTCCATCTATGAGAAGCTTGCCTTCAATGTCCGGCAGACATATTGC
>JBHIDV010000471.1:0-1993 GCA_046760285.1 Sedimentisphaerales bacterium | reverse complement strand
CTGATGCTGTGCTCATCCCAACGGTCACGCAAATTCAAGGCCCGGTGCAGAAAATCCTTGACTGTTTGTGGAAACTGCCGGGCACGACCTACGGCTTTATGCAGCAGTTCTTGACTCCGATTCAACAGATGGCCCAAACACTGTTGATGCCTGGCTTTATCAAAGAAATCATACGGACTCCAACCATCATGAACCATTATGCCATTCCAATCTGCCCCCAGTATCTCTTCAGCTACCTCATGACCACGACTGGGACGAATGACATAAATGGTGGCATCCTTAGTAACAAAAGTCCACAGCCAGTGGTTGTGGCCACCGATCTTCCAGCCAGTCTCATCAGGATAAACCACCGGGCTTTCTCGAACCACCTGGCGGATGGCTTGATAGACCGGTTCGCTTCTTCGGGCCGTTCTATGGACCACCTGTACGGCTCCGCCTCTGCTGAGCGTGATACCAAAGTGGTCTTTAAGAATGGCGGATATCTTGCCGTAGCTCAGACCATACCTGCTTTTGAGCGATGCGACCATCGATTGAGTATCAGGTCCTATTTGGGAGCTGGCCGCACCGAGGGCATCAGAACACTGGCGAGGATGTCGTGCTTGTATCCGTTTGCCACAACGCCGACAGCGTCCTACATGGATGTCAAAGCGTATATGGATGGGCCGACGAGGGATTTCCACCTGGAACTGATGTACTACTTGCTGGTCATCTACCGGGCCACCACAGTCAGGACATTCATTCGGCAAGGGCACTTCGATAAACTCGTCTATTTGCTGCTGGGAATCGGGCGGCTGACGATGGGCTTTGGTGCCGTAATTTGGGCCAGCTTTTCGGCCTGGTTTCTGCGGATTCGTCTTGGGCTTTGCTTTGGAGAAAGGAGCAGCCTGGCGTTTATTAGCTCGTGTTGCTTCTATCAGCAATTGCTCCAGTTGTGCCACTCGCTTTTGCAGAACAGCTATTTTTCTTTCGAGCCGAGCACAATTAGGACATCGGTTGTGAATATTTTCGCTCATAAAGCCATTATCGGCAAAATGGCTGCTTGAGCATGATTATTATAGGGCGCTAAACAGATATAAAATAAATTATTTTTGTGCTTTTTGAGCTTTTTTGTGGCTATCTGTTCTTTTTGTGCCTTTTCGTGGACGAATCTTACTTGGAAAGGGAAAAACATGAAAAGCCGAACAAAATTACTGGCTGGCACTTGGGGGCTCGTTGTGATTTGCGTTTTTTATATTACGTGTGAAGCCCAGCAGCCTTGGCCGACGGCAGGCGAGCTTCGCTTAAAAGTATCAGCGCCGCAGGTCGATTGTATCGATGTCCCTGTTCAAGTGACAATCGATTTGCCGCAAGAGCTGGTCAATACGCCAACTGAGCAGGTTATTGTTGAGCTGCAACGACGTGGTGACCGGCGGCGACATTTTGGTCAGCTCGTAGCTGCTGATGCTCCAAAAGCACAGCTGTGGTGGATTCTACCACAAGCAAAGGCTAACCAGACGAACATCTGGACTGCCAAAATTTATGATCGCAGGCTCCGGTCCAGGATAATCCGTCCGAAGGCCTTTTCGTGGAAGGATGAACCGGGCCAATACCTTGATTTGCTTTTCGATGGCCGAAAGGTCATGCGATATATGTACGCCTATGATACTTCAAGCCCACAGCGGGTATTCGAGACCTATAAGCCTTTTCACCACGTTTTTGACGCTGAGGGGAAGAATCTATTGACGAATGGACCGGACGGTATGCATCCCTATATCAAAGACCAAATCCGCTATCCGCACCATCGTGGGTTATTTATCGGCTGGAGTAGACTGGAATGCGCCGGTAAAACATATAATTTCTGGGGTATGGGAGACGCGGTGCAACGACATGAGAAATTCCTGGAGATGACTGTCGGCCCGGTCCTGGCAAGGTCAAAAGCACTGATTTACTGGAATGACAAAAATGGTGAGCCGGTAATTGTCACTACTCTGTTATCAATACTTTCCCATCTGTC
>JBHIDV010000470.1:0-2005 GCA_046760285.1 Sedimentisphaerales bacterium | reverse complement strand
TCTGGTCCAAGTTGCTCCGAAAGCACCATTTACAGCCAAACCCACCTTTAAAATGGGTCATTGCGAGCACTAATGGCTTGTGCTACCGCAGCCGATGCGGTATAATTATGGCAGATACTCAGCAGCAGAGGACATCGCAATCAAATGAAAAAAGTCGGTTAAAAATACTCCATTTGAGCGGGAAAACCGGTCATGTGCAAAAGACAAGGGTTTACGTTAATAGAACTTTTAGTGGTAATTGCCATTATTGCCTTGTTAATAGCGATATTAATGCCGGCACTGCAGCGGGCAAAAAAACAGGCCAGGGCAGCCGCCTGTCAGTCAAATCTGCACCAATGGGCTACTTCTACCGCGCTATACGCCGCGGAATATGAGGACAAAGTGTGGATTATCCCCCTTAGAACGGGAGAATGGATGGAAGTGTTACGCCCATATTATGAAGATATAGATAAAATTCGCGCTTGTCCAGCAGCGACAAGGCCTTGCCAAGACACCGACAAAACCGAGGCTCGCGGCAGTGTTGATACGATGTGGGGCCACAAAGGTAAGCAAACAGAGTGGGGAGGAAGATCAAGAGGATATTGGGGCAGCTACGGACATAACAGGTGGGTTCAGCAGTTCTCTTCGCGAGCGGAGATATCTTCGCCAGATGAAAGGTTCTGGATTAGATTCTCTATGAAAGGTGCTCATGATGTTCCGGTCTTTGCAGACAGTGCGTTTGCACATGCACTGCCACTGCATACGAACCCCATTCCGCCCAAGCCTTTGAGAGTTTTTTCTGACATTCCGGTGGATGCAGGAGGCCGTCAAATATGGCGGTTCTGTATCGACCGGCACAACGGAGCAATAAATAGCTGTTTTCTGGACGCATCGGTTCGAAAAATACCGCTATATAATTTGTGGGACCTAAAATGGCACCGCCGGTGGATACCGCAGAAGTATACCAAAGCTGATATTCCCTGGCTAAAATAAGGCAGGAGAAGGTTCAAAGACTATTGAAAACCTCGTGAAACGCTGTCAAAGAAGGTGCCATTTTGCACGGTTTAGGGTTCGGCCTCTACCGCATTGGGCTCGGCTGGCTGCTGCGTTTCCTCAGGCTCTTTCTTTTGCTGTTCTGTTTCTTCGGGTTTTTGCTCAGTCTTTTCCTCCGGAGTGATAACGTCCTCCAGCAAATCTGAAAGTTTTTTGGTTAGATTCTTGGCCTTCCAGTCAGCAATTTGGTAAACCCAGCCCTGATGTCTCGTGGTAAATTCCTTTGCCTTGTCCCTGGCCAGCAGTTTAGCCTCCTTCTTTTTTAGTTCTTCTTCGGATTCACCCTCTTTTTTTATGGTGACAGGCATTGTGTCGGTGAACTCTGCCCGGCAAGTGACGTAGGTTTTATCGTCCTTTCGAGCGATATTGAACGTATAAACAGTCGAATCCTTCAGCCTACAAATGTACTGCCTCTCGAAGGTCAATTCATCGGTTTCAGCCGATTTTTTCTTCACATCAGTAAATCTAATATCAGTCAACGCATTAAAAACACTTCTGCCGTCACTATCTTTTAACTTCTTTGCCGCAGGGATATTCTCCAGCACGATGCCTTCACCTTCTTTTTCTACCTTGAGTGTATACTTGGAGTCCGGAGAAACAACGGTTACCGACTGGATGTTGTTGCGGCTTGTCACAACAAGCTTTTGGTCGATGTAACTCATCGGCCCGGTGCTGATCCATGGCACCTGCGGTGCCACATAGACTTTATCGCTGGTAGCCAATCTTACGTAGCTGCCCTGGCCTGTTTCCTTATTCTTTCCTATAATAACGCCCGTAAGCAGCGATCCATCCGGCTTTAGAAATTTGACAACATGACGAGCATCTTTCTCTGTTACCTCAAGAGCCTCGTGATTCTCTTTTGTTTCTGTAACAAATTGAGATGTCTGAATATCCAGGCACTTTGTGATCAAATCATTTATTTGTCTCGTCTCGGCAGGATAATTGTCTTTATTAACCACAACGAAATACCCTG
>JBHIDV010000469.1:0-2014 GCA_046760285.1 Sedimentisphaerales bacterium | reverse complement strand
GGCTTTACCAAGATAGAAGATTTGAAAAAACAATTCGAAATAAAATTAGTTCAGCAAGAAAAAGACAAAGCGGAGAAATTCTTTCATCTGCATCTGAAAGTCAAGCTGGATTCTATATACAGAGATTGGCCCGTTATCGATTTCTGGATCGACAAAAAGTTGTACCTGCCGGCAAAAGTAGTCGCTGTCTCAACCGAAGAGGACATTTACGAAATAAAATTTCTTCAGCCGAAGGTTAATAAAGAAATAGCCAAAACGGTCTTCGAGTTTGAGATACCCAAAGGCTTTACCGTTGAGCAAATCCCGCTGAAGAAAAAGAAGCAATAGAATGTCATTGCCGGACACATAACTTAGGTAATGACTTGAGTATATTCACTTGTCATTGCGAGACCTGCGCAGCAGGTCGTGGCAATCTCGGCCCATGCATCTTAAATTGATTCTCCAAGAAAAGAGGGTGATTGCGCATAGCCGTCCGATAAAAAATGGTTTTTCTTGAGATTGACAGGGAGTTGGGGACTATGAACTTATGGGGCTTTAGAGGTGTATAGTTTTTGACTTGGAATTGGCTGTCAATACCCGCCGCAGATCTGTCTGTGCTAAAGCTATGTTCTTTATTTGCCGATACTTACAAAAATAAGAATACAGCGGGCAGAGGACACAGAACAGAGGACAAATTATCTATTCTCTGACTTCTGTTATCTGATTTCTGGCTTCTGATTGCGGGGATAGGTTGGATTTTTTGTGCAACCGAAGGAGACGGAGTCTATTCTAATTGGCTATTGATAATTGATTAATGATTATTGCTCACGCCGACAAAATGAATTAACTTGGTAGTTGCCCGTAGCTTACTGCAGGTAAGTTTACTTTTAACTGCCGGTAGTGATTTCTCTGATTTTTTTCTGAGACCGTTATGAAAGCGTTAGTAACAGGCGGTGCAGGTTTTATTGGCTCTCATCTGGCAGAACGACTGCTTGCCGACGGCAACAAGGTGGTCGTTATCGACGATTTGAGCACCGGCAGCTTGAAAAACATTGAAACTTTCAAAAATAAGCCTGAGTTTAGCTTTGTGCAAGGTGACATCCGCGATGCCAAGCTAATGGAAACCCTGGCAGAGAAGTGCGATGTTATCTTTCATTTAGCTGCAGCCGTGGGCGTTAAACTTATCGCCGATGACCCCGTACACACCATAGAAACCAATATCATTGGCACCGAAGTAGTGCTTCAGGCAGCCCACAAATTCAACAAGAAAATCCTGCTCGCCTCCAGCAGCGAGGTTTATGGCAAAAATGAAGCGGCTACCTTCCACGAAGACGATGATATTGTCCTTGGCAGCACCAGTTTATCCCGCTGGTCATACGCTTGCAGCAAAGCGATAGACGAATTTCTGGGCCAGGCTTTTTATCAGCAGTATGGCCTTAAAGTTATTATCGGACGTTTCTTTAACACCATCGGGCCCCGGCAAACGGGGCGGTATGGTATGGTGGTGCCTCGATTTGTTCAATGGGCCTTAAGGGATGAGCCGGTCTTAATATATGGAACGGGTAAGCAGAAGCGATGCTTTTGCTACGTAGCTGACCTGGTCGAAGCGGTCACAAAGCTGATGAATTGTGAGCAGGCTGCAGGAAAGGTATATAATATTGGCTCGACCGAAGAGATTACCATTGAGGCTCTGGCAGACAAAATTATCGAAATGACAGAAAGCTCAAGTAAAAAAGAGTATGTTACCTACGAGGTCGCTTATGGCAGGCCCGTTGAGGATATGATGCGGCGGGTGCCCAGCCTGGAGCGAATCAAAAAAACAGTCGGCTGGCAGCCCAGGACGAGTTTGACCAAGGCGCTGCAAGTGATTATCCAGCAGAAGAACCTCAGTGAAAACCAGAGCTAAAATGTGAGGGTATTATGAAAAAGGCATTGATTACCGGCATTACAGGACAAGATGGCTCATATCTGGCAGAATTTTTGCTGGCAAAAGGCTATGAGGTCTGGGGCATTATTCGCCGAAGTTCATCCTTTC
>JBHIDV010000468.1:0-2032 GCA_046760285.1 Sedimentisphaerales bacterium | reverse complement strand
AAAAATCCGTTTGGCAGGGTTCCCATTTTGCGAAGTATTACAGGGACCCCACTTCGCTATTTATGACGAAGTGGGAACCCGCAAAATGGGGACCCTGGCAACCCCGAGAAAGGAGTCGAAAGTGATACTGGACTCAATCTTGGGTTGGTTCAGTATGGATATGGGAATCGACCTGGGTACCTCCACTACCCTGGTTTGTCTCCGCGACAAGGGAATTGTCCTCAATGAACCTTCCGTAGTTGCCGTACGCAAAGGCACCAACATTGTTCTAAACGATGGCGAAGCTGTCGGTACGGTTGCTCATGAGATGCTGGGCAAAACGCCCGGCTCGATTACCGCCATAAGACCTTTGAAAGACGGCGTCATCAGTGATTTCGAAATTACCGAGGCGATGCTGGGCTATTTTATCCGAAAAGTGCATGGCAGAGGCGGCCTGGTAAGGCCTCGAGTAGTAGTTGCTGTGCCCAGCGGTATAACCGCGGTGGAACGCCGGGCGGTTATCGATAGTGCCGAACGTGCAGGCGCCCGCAAGGTCTATCTGGTTAATGAACCCATGGCAGCGGGTATCGGCGCGGGACTGCCCATCACAGAGCCTACCGCCTCCATGATTGTTGATATGGGGGGCGGAACCTCCGAAGTGGCCATAATGAGTCTGGCTGATATCGCTACCTCCGAGTCAATCCGCATGGGCGGAGACGATATGGACGAAGCGGTCATCAACCATCTTAAAAGGACATACAACCTGCTCATCGGCGAGGCCAGAGCGGAAAAGGTTAAGATACAAATCGGTTCTGCCGCTCCATTGGAGGAGGAATTGACCATGGAAGTAGCCGGCAGAGACACCATCTCAGGTCTGCCCAGAAAAATCGTTATAACCAGCGAAGAGATCCGGGAAGCCCTTCGCGACCCCATCGCTGCCATCATTGATACGGTTACGGCAACGCTGGAAAAAGCCGAGCCGGAATTGGCTGCTGACTTGATCGATAACGGCATACATATTTGCGGCGGGGCATCACTACTGCGAGGAATGGATATGGTGCTGGCAAATGCCACTGGCTTGAGAGTGGAAAGAGTTGAGGACCCACTAAGCTGCGTAGCCCGCGGTACCAGCGTCTACCTGGAAAATCTGGAGCTGTGGAAAGACACCATGGACCACAATGAACGCGGATGGGAATAGCCCATCGTGCGTAATGCGTATTGCGTATAAAACTGACAACAAACGCAATACGCAATCTTGCCCTGAGCGAAGTCGAAGGGACGATATACGCAATACGATAATGGCAAGGAAGCAAATCAAAGTCTCCAAACGGATGTTGTTTACCTGTTTTATGTTAGGCGGACTTATCTTTCTGTTCGCCCCACAAGGTCTAACCAGCAAATTTCAGTTCGCTTTTGCCCGCACTTTTAGCTGGCCTTTAGGTATCGGCAGAAGCGTCACACTTGCTGCACGCACGCCAGCGTCTACAGAGTTCGTCAGCCGCAGAGAATATGACCGGCTGCAGAACCATCTTGCTAATGTTATACAGCAGCGGGACCAGGCATATCAACAAATCAAAAAATTATCCGCTCTTGGCAGTAGATTCCCTTTTGAAGATGCCAAGTGGGTGTTGGCTGACATAATTACAGGCTCTATTGATGAATCGCGCCACGAATTTATTATTAACCGTGGCGCAGAAGACGGCCTGGCTAAGGGACAGTTCGTTTTAGGCGACAATAGTATCATCGGAACCATATCCGAGACTGGCGCCCGTAGAGCTAAAGTCAGATTATTTACCGACCCGGCATCTAATATAGCGGTAAAAATAGCAGGATTAAATGTGAGCAGGCTAATGCAGGGCACCGGCAACAACTCTGCTAAGATTCGGCTGCTGCAGGTTATGCATAAAGTCAAGACAGGCGATACCGTTTATGCCTGTAAGAAGCCAGGATTTTTGGATGCGCCGATGATTATAGGAAAAGTGCGCAGGTGTAAAAGAGACGATGAAAACCCCTCTCTCTGGGATATAACGGTAAAACCTGTCTGTGACATAGA
>JBHIDV010000467.1:0-2045 GCA_046760285.1 Sedimentisphaerales bacterium | reverse complement strand
TCTAAAATCACGGCCTATGGATAATCCGACGTCACGAAAGAAAAAACACCATCTCTTTACGGATTGGCTGGCCTATCTTGCATTGAGAGTTCTGGTAGTTTTTCTTTATTTGTTCGACGTCGAGACTAACCTGAATACTGCTTGTTTTCTCGGCCGATTATTATGGAAACACTATCACCGCGGTCGCAAGCGGGCTTTAGATAATCTTCGCGCCAGTTTCCCGGAAAAAAGCGAACAATGGATCTACAAAACTGGTCGGCGAAGCTTCGAGCACATTGCAATGCTGGCGATTGATGTGCTGTTTACACCGCGATTGGTGAAAAAGTACAACTGGCGCGATTACTCACGTTACAAAAATGTGGAAAGGGCCAAATGGCTGATGCAGGAAGGCAAGGGCCTCTTAACAGTTACTGGCCATTATGGCAACTTTGAGATTATAGGCTACCTTCTGGGCCTGTTTGGGTTTAATATCTACAGTATTGCTCGGCCATTGGATAACAAGTTTATTAGCAGGTACTTATACAGCGTTCGCCAGCAGGCCGGGCAAAAGATAATCAATAAAAAAGGTGCCGCTGAACTGATGAGAAAAAAAAGTTTAAGCGGCGCGACGCTGTGCTTTATTGCGGACCAGGATGCCGGCAAAAAAGGGCTATTCGTTGATTTCTTTGGCCGTAAGGCCAGTACCTACAAGAGCATAGGTCTGCTGGCTATCACCAACAATTTGCCAATAGTAGTGGGCTACAGCAGGAGACTCAATAACCGATTTTATTTTGAACTTGGAACAAATCGCATTATTTTTCCCGAAGAATGGGCTGAAAAAGACAATCCACTGGAGTGGGTTACAGCAGAATACACCAAAGCAATTGAGCAGTTTGTGCGCCAGGACCCCAGTCAATACTGGTGGCTGCACCGCAGATGGAAACACCGCCCACGAGAAGAAAGGCAAAAATCGTAAACGAAAAGAATCTTATCTATTTTCATATCCGTATCGCCTTGTCCAGCAGCAATTAGACATTTAGTTGTTAAGACTTTTAGGTGGAATTTCTATAAGTACATAAAATTAAAGAGCTTAAGAGCGAAAGAGCCAAGTGCAAAAATTAGCAAAAAATTCACAAAAATGCTCTTTTTTTTGCAAAAATTAATAGATAAATAGATACTTTGGGTAGTCAACGTCTACTTAACTTTTGGGTCGGTTTAACCCTTGACGAAGGAATTTGTGCATTGGCATAAGTTGATGCTGGATAATCAATTCGGAGATCCGTGGTCCGTAAATTTCTTTCATATCTCGTGAAGCGTACTCATAAAAACCGAAAATATTCAAGGATTCTGCTTGAGCTAAAGTCACCTTTTTGATATAAATAAACCGCAGAATCAAGATATTCATCTTAAATTTAGATTCTTGAGGGAAGGAGGTGGAGTCAAGTCATAAGAAGTTTATAAGAATTCAGAAGCGAGAATTCAGAAGTCGGAAGTCAGAAATCAGATGTTCTGTCCTCTGTCTTCTGTCCTCTGTCTTCTGTCCTCTATCTTGGTGTGTAGCCAAAGCACAAAATTTATTATGTTAACCTTTTTGAAGGGAGGACTATTATGTGTAAGAAAGTGATTTATTTGGCTTCTATGGTGAATGTGTTAAATTTAGAGCTGTGCAAAATGTACTCTATTCATTCGGAAAGAAAAGCGAGTTTGTTCAGGGATTCTGTGTTGGTTGTGTTTCTGTCGGTTGCGTGTTACCTGTTTACGGCAATGCCTACCGCTTATGCCGGGAGCGGATATGCGTTGGAAGTTGGTGGGGGCAGGACGGTAACAATTAATGATGATAAAGACGTTCTTCGATTAGGTAGCTACACTTACGAGTTCTGGCTGAAAGACCTGGAAGGACCAACAGGTAGCTGGAGAAACATTTTCTATAAAGGTAGTACGTCCATTACTCAGAGAGGACCACTCTTAGCGCTCCGCCCAAATGAACCCGGACTGCATTTCGATCACACCACCGGGACCGGTCAGTCAACAGTAAACACTTATGAAGGAATTCCAGTAAACGAGTG
>JBHIDV010000466.1:0-2045 GCA_046760285.1 Sedimentisphaerales bacterium | reverse complement strand
ATGGAACAATTAATGGAATAACACCAGATGAAGAAGGAGGTTTTATTCAGAAAGTAAGGCAAGCTCTTGCTTCGCTCGGGCTATTTATAAGAAATGGCATTGCGCAAATAAGAGAAATTATTACAGATAAATTGACAGCTAAAACTGCTCAAGTTGAAACAGCAACAGTTCAAAGATTACAGATGATTGACCAGAGAAGAGGGTGTCCCATTCATAGTTGAAGGTTAGGAAAAAGTGGCGGTTCCTGAGGGCCAAATCGAATATAATTTGGCCCAAAAAGAAAATGTTAACCTTTATCTGAAAGGAACCGCCATGAAGAGGACAGATTACCAGATTATCAGTCAAAAAGATAGCAAAGAACTGGCAAAATTTCTGAGCAGGGAAGGTCAGTTTCTGCTGCCGATGCTTGAACTAATCGAGCAGGCAGAGGCAGCTGTTGACGAGGTCATTGACGTGATAGGCAGAGCATCCATTGAAGCGATCTTGTTACTATCGGCTCAGCAGGTGGCAGGCCCTCAGCACAAGGGCAAAAACACCGGCCAGACACGCTGGCATGGATGTCAAAGAGGTGTTGTGCCACTGGCCGAAAGAAAAGTCAGGGTGAATAAGCCGAGGTTAAGAAGAAAAGGCAAAGGCGAAAACCTGGAAGTTCAGATACCGGTGTATGAGGCGATGCAGACCAACAGTCGGCTGGGCCAGAGAATACTTTCGATCCTGATGCACGGCATATCGAGTCGGTCTTACAAAGAGGTCCTGCCGCAGATGGCTGATACTGTTGGTGTAAGCAAATCAAATGTCAGTAGAGAGTTCATAGAGGCCAGCGAACAGCAGATGAAGGAATTTACCGAAAGAAGATTTGATGACAGAGACATTCTTATCATCTATATTGATGGAATCCGATTCGGTGAATTTCACGTTATAGCGGCTGTAGGCGTTGATTCTGAGGGCTTTAAGCATGTTTTGGGTCTGGCTGAAGGCCCTACGGAAAATGCCACGGTGGTTAAGGATTTGCTTGAGGATATCGTTGCACGCGGAGTTGAACCAAGCCGCAGGAGACTATTTGTAATTGACGGCAGCAAGGCGTTGCGGGCAGCGATTGATTTGGTCTTTGGTAATAATAATCCTGTGCAGCGTTGTCGTAAGCATAAGGTAGCCAATGTTATGGATTATTTACCAAAGGAACTGAAAGACCAGGTTAAAAATGTGATGCATGCAGCTTGGCGTCTTGAACCTGAAGAAGGTAAAAAGCGTATTCGTCAGCAGGCTCGTCAGATTGAGATAAAATATCCATCGGCAGCTAAGAGCCTTCTTGAAGGTCTTGATGAGATGTTTACGGTCAATGCTATGGGACTTCCGAAGGCTTTGAAACGTTGCTTGTGTACCACGAATATCATCGAGTCGCCACATTCGGGTGTTCGTGGGCGAACCCGAAGGGTCAGTAACTGGCAAGATGGAAAGATGGTTTTGCGATGGGCAACCGCTGGGTTTATTGAGACAGAGAAACACTTCAAACGGATAGGCGGTTATAGACAGCTTTGGATGCTGAAATCTTATCTTGATGAATTAGAAACTGACAAGGCTATTGCTGAAAAACGAAAGGTAGGATAAGTTATGGAAGATGGAACCGTCACCAACCTTCAACTACGGTCGGGACATAATCCGATGGTCAGTGTTGATGCTATTGTTTTTGGCTTTTTCAAAAACAAAACTAAACTGTTACTGGTCAAACGCGGGAACGAGCCGTTCAAAGGCAAATGGGCACTGCCTGGCGGCTATGTTGGAATTGATGAGGAACTGGAGGAAGCTGTAGCCAGAGAGCTTGCAGAGGAAACAAGCCTGGTCAATGTGCCGCTGGAACAGATGCATACCTTTGGCAAATGTGGCAGAGACCCCAGGGGTAGACAGATTACAATAGCTTTTATGGGCGTTGCAACGAAAGAACCAACCAGGATAAAAGCCGGCGACGATGCGGCAGAGGTGCGATGGTTTGATATAGAAAAACTGCCCAAAGATATGGCGTTTGACCATAACGAAGCAGCCAAGTT
>JBHIDV010000465.1:0-2045 GCA_046760285.1 Sedimentisphaerales bacterium | reverse complement strand
ATATCCTTTTTCGCACGACGCATCACGCACGACGCACGACGAGAATGGCAATGGGTCGACGGCTGCTCTTTCGAGGTTTGCTGCGTATGAGCCGTCTTCAGTGTATACGATGGTATCCTCGCCGGATTCGCAGGGCACGGTGAACTGGTGCGAGCCGGAGCCGCCCATCTCGCCGACCTCAGCTTCTACAACGATGTATTCGAGGCCGCAACGTTTGAAAATCCTGCAATATGCATCGTACATTGTTTTATATGATTTATCCAGGCCTGCATCATCGGCATCGAAGCTGTAAGCATCTTTCATTATAAATTCGCGAGACCGAATGGGGCCGAACCGTGGGCGAAACTCATCACGGAACTTAGCGCTTATCTGATAGAGGTTGATGGGCAACTGCTTGTAGGACTTTATCTCGCCGGCAGCTAAGTACGTAACCACCTCTTCAGCGGTGGGGCCTAAGACATTTGCTTTGCCGTGACGGTCATCCAGGCGGAACATGGTGGGGCCGTAATCAATATCCCGGCCGGTCTTCTGCCACAGCTCTATGGGCTGGATAGCAGGCATGAGAATTTCCTGCGCGCCGGCTTTATTCATTTCGTCACGAACGATTTCGATAATTTTGAGAAGACTTCGCCAGCCCAGCGGAAGATAAGTATATGTTCCGCTGGCCAGTTTGCGGATAAGCCCTGCTCGAATCATCAATTTATGGCTGGTTATTTCCGCATCAGCAGGTATTTCTTTGGTCGTTGGTATAAACATTCGGCTGTATCGCATATTTCGTATCTCGTATCGCGTTGTGCGCATTGCGTATATCGTATTGAATTAACTCAAAACTTGCTATTATAGCCCACGTATATAGCCCAGAATCGTGCTGCTTGCAAGAATTTTTAGCTGATTTGGCCTTGTAGATGTAAGGTGAAAATAAATGCGAAAAGCCTTGTTTTTATTGGCCCATTATGGTAGTATTTAACTGGTCTGGAATTTAGGAGGTAGAAAAATGAAATCAAGAAAAGCAAAACTCGGTCATAGTCCGTCTGATGGGCAAGTCCGCCCAAAAATCCCAAAATCAACTAAATATTGCTGGCCGGCGTATCTGTTTCCTGTTGCAGGATTGCTGTCTTTAATATGGTTTTTGATTCGGGTAATTCCTAAGCCTTCAAGGGCAACATATCCGTGCCAGCGGGTTGCGGCGCCACTGGCCAGCGGTTTTATTGTTTGGCTCACCGCTCTAATCGGCTCAACCTTAGCGTACCGTAAAGCCAAGCGGCTAATTTCAAAATCGCGATACGTGCTGGCGGGTATCTGTGTCACGGTGGGTGTTATGGCGGTATGGTGGTCTCTGGCCGTAACTGCAGAAGCTCCTGCAGAAGCGGCATTTACTCCCAGCGAGCCACCGAACAGCCCGATGGGCGTGGCAAAAGGAATCCATCCCGGGCGTGTCGCGTGGGTCCGTGACCCCGGTGCAACCAGTTGGGATGGCTCTACCGGCAGTTGGTGGGATGATGATAATACCGACCAAAACGTGGTTGATTATATGCTGTCCGAATCCATTCAGACTCTAACGGGCACCTCCAGCGACCCTAATGCCTGGGATGCGCTTTTTAGACACTTCAATCAGACCAAAGGCCTTGGGGACGTTGGCTATCAGGTGCCAGAGAAAATCGCCATTAAGATTAACAAGAACGAAGATGATAGGACTACCTGGAGCCCCAGTAGAGGTGTTCCCAGCCCACACGTGATTTATTCGGTACTGCAGCAGCTTATAAATGTCGTGGGGGTACCCGGCTATGCAATTACGGTTTACGATGCCTCGCGGTATATTGGTGACCCGATTTTCAACAAGGTCAGGAGCAATCCCGACCCGAATTTCCAGGACATTACGTTTGTAGTCAAGCCCAATAGAGCAGGCAATGGACGCGCCGCGGCAATCCCTGACACGACCAACCCGGTCTATACCAAGGCCGGAACCGCCTATCTGCCAAGATGTGTTACCGAGGCTAAGTATTTAATCAATATGGCACTGCTAAGACCTCATACAATGTATGGTA
>JBHIDV010000464.1:0-2073 GCA_046760285.1 Sedimentisphaerales bacterium | reverse complement strand
ATAGTCAGCGGTCCATCCGGCGTCGGCAAGAGCACTATCTGCAGACAGGTGGCTAAAAGGCTGAATAATATTTATCTTAGCGTCTCGGTTACGACTCGGCCAAGGGGCCCAGGCGAAACTCACGGCCAGGATTATTGGTTTATATCAGAACAAGAGTTTGCCGAGCGGATAAGGCAGGGCCTGCTGCTGGAACATGCCGAGGTGTTCGGCCATTTATACGGCACGCCAAAAGACAAGGTTGACGAACAACTGAAGGCCGGCAAAACCGTTATCTTGGAAATCGACGTTCAAGGGGCCAAGCAGGCAAAGATGATTTACCCGGACGCGGTAATGATTTTTATTTTACCGACGACCCAAAAGGAGCTGGCAAGGCGCATATTGGCAAAGCGTCTTACTGATAGAGGCCGAGATGAGGCAGAGGTTGCTGAAGAAAGACTCCAAGAGGCAGGTGCTGAAATCGCCGCTGCCTGGCAATATTACCAGCACCTGGTTATAAACGAAGATTTGCAGCAGGCGGTAAAAGAGGTAGTACAAATTATCCAGGAGACCTCATTAAGCGAAAGGCCAGCAGATGAGAACCAAGCAGATGTCGGGAGAGATGATGTTAGACGAACTCAAGAGTGAGAAGATAGTCAATAAAGTTGGTGGCAGATTTAAATTAGCGGCACTAATTCAAAAACGAATGGGCGAGCTGCTGGCCGGTGCTCGTCCCTTGATCGAAGAAACAGAAGGCAAAACCATGCTGGAGATCGTAGTTCAAGAAATTCTGCAGGATAAAATCACTATCGAGGGAGTCCCAGTTGCCAATAATTCTCAAAAAGCCAATTCCGGACAAGCCGGCAAGATTGAAAAGAAAGAGCAGTAATTGCAGTTGCTCGATGTTTGATGCTGGATGCTCCCCTGCTTTCGCAGAGGCAAGCTGGTCCTTGTGCAAACGGGGAAGAATCGAGGGTGCTTGACCATCTAAATATTTTGTTGGGTGTCAGCGGCGGAATTGCTGCGTACAAAGCGGTTGATGTGGCCAGCAAGCTTACGGCTGCTGGTGCGCAGGTCTCTTCTGTAATGACTGAGGCTGCCTGCCAGCTCGTTGGCCCAAAAAGCTTTGAAGCCGTTACCCACTCAGCAGTCTATACAAGTCTGTGGAGCCTAGATACTGGATACTGGATACTGGATACTGGTCAAGAATCAAGAATCAAGAATCAAGCAAGACACATAAATCTGGCTGACTGGGCTGATATTGCCGTCGTAGCACCGGCTACCGCTAACATCATAGGCAAAATCGCAAACGGCATCTGCGATGATTTGCTCACAACTACACTTTGTGCCTGCTGGCCCTTGATTAAATCAGGCTCTGCGTTGTTGGCTCCTGCTATGAACAATAATATGTGGGATAATCCCGCCGTGCAGCGCAATATCAAGACAGTAAAGCAGATGGGTTTTAAGCTAATAGGCCCGGTCAAGGGACGCCTGGCCTGCGGCACCGAGGCTATCGGCAGAATGGCTGAACCACAGGACATCCTTAAGACCATCGAAAAAATAGCCTCGAAGATTAACCGCAGAGTACGCCGAGAGCGCAGTGAAACAAATTAAAGTTGAAAACTCGGCGAGCTCTGCCAACTCGGCAGTGAAAAAATGCATTTTTTAATCACAGCAGGTGGCACACGGGAATACATTGACCCAGTCCGTTTTATTACCAACGCCAGTAGCGGCAAAATGGGCTATGCACTTGCCCGCGCAGCGGTAAAGTGCGGCCACAAAGTCACGCTTATCAGCGCTTCTGATTTGCAGCCGCCGATGGGAATAGGTTTTGTTGGCGCCCGCAGCACCGCTGAGATGTTCGAGGCGGTGAAAAAACATTTTCCAAAATGCGATTGCTTGATTATGGCTGCCGCCGTAGCTGACTATACACCTGTCCACCCAGCTAAAACTAAAATAAGAAAAAGTAATAAACATCTAACTATTAAATTAAAACCCACCGCTGACATTTTGAAATGGGCAGGAAAACATAAAAAGAAAAATCAAATTCTTGTAGGTTTTGCTCTGGAAGATAAGAAATTAAGAGAAAGAGCGGAG
>JBHIDV010000463.1:0-2088 GCA_046760285.1 Sedimentisphaerales bacterium | reverse complement strand
GTCGGCAGGCGGCCAGGCCTAACGCTATTGCCAGGTGGGTCTTGCCGGTCCCATGCGAAGAGGTCATACACTGCTCATAAATCATCTTTAGTTCGTGTTTGGTACCGATATCATCCCCTATACGGACGGCAAGTTAGGGTCCTGCGTCGAGTATCAAGGTTCAATTCTGAAGATATAGTTGTCACATTACCTGATGGGACAAACTGTGTGCTGCCAGCGTGGATGATCGACCAACAATTCTGTGCCGGCTTACAAGATCACGATAAGCCTCACATTAGCGTTTCAGCGTTACTAACGTTGCGGGAACTTCTTGACAAGCACTGCTTAAGCTGCGGCAATGACTCCATGAAATCTAAACTATCTATTTTTCAAGGAGTCAGTTATGAATCGGCCCAGAATGTATCAGCCACAGTTGTTGTTTCCGGGCAAGGTAGCCTGGAACCGGTTTCCAAAGCCGGTGCAAAAGCAATGTCGACAGCTAATCAGCCAAATGCTCAGGGAAGTAATAACTGCCGAGGTCAAGTCAAAGGAGGACCCAAATAATGAACGAGAAGATTAAACCGAAGCATCTTGAGCGAACCGCCTATGTGTATATTCGTCAATCCAGTATGTATCAAGTACGAAATCATTTGGAGAGCCAACGTCGCCAGTATGCTCTAATTCAGCATGCTCGGGACAAAGGGTTCAGCAAAGTCAAAGTTATCGATGAGGACATGGGCCGCTCCGGCAGCGGTTCGCAGCAGCGCCCGGGATTTGGGCGGCTTCTGGCAGTAGTATGTGCTGGGAAAGTTGGTGCGGTGCTGGCCTTAGAAGCGTCACGATTAGCCCGCAACAGTCGGGATTGGCATCACCTCATCGATCTATGTGCCATGACAGAGACGCTGGTGATAGATTACGAAGGCATCTATGATCCTCGCCTTCCTAACGACAGGTTGTTGTTAGGGCTGAAAGGAACTTTGAGCGAATTCGAGTTAGATATACTGCGTCAGCGAGCTCAAGAGGCTTTACGTCAGAAGGTTCATCGTGGTGAGGTACTAACGCAAGTGTCCATTGGCTACATTCGCACTGAGGACAACTACCTCGAAATGACCGCTGATCGTCAAGTGCAGCAGGCCATTTACGCAATATTTTCAAAGTTTCAAGAATTAGGTAGTGTCAGACAGGTTCTTTTATGGTATCGTGAGCAGCAAATCCCGCTGCCGACTTGGTCGCAGGAAAGTGGCAACCGCCAGGTGGTATGGCGATTGCCCGTCTACAATCGATTGCTGTCTATCCTTAAGAACCCTGTTTATGCGGGAGCTTTCGTGTACGGTCGGCGTGGCACAAAGACGAAAATTGTAGATGGTCGGGCACGCAAAACTCAAGGACACTATTTACCGCGTTATCAATGGCAGGTCTTGATTCAGGACCATCACGCAGGCTATATTTCGTGGGACACCTATTTGAAGAATCAAGAGATGATTGAGGCAAACGCAGGGATGCGAGGAAAGCTCTCAACAACTCAAACCGGTTCAGCTAAGTCAGGCCCTGCTCTACTGGCCGGACTGCTGCGATGTGGTCGCTGCGGACGCAAATTACATGTAGGCTACAGTGGCGTAGGAGGCCGGGTGCCTCGTTATTTTTGTCGGGGAGCCCATCTGAACCATGGAGGCCGGTGGTGTATCAGTTTTGGTGGCCTTCGCGTAGATCAAGCAATCGTCAGTGAAGTTTTGGAGACTTTGCAGCCAGTAGGTATTCAATCAGCTCTTGATGCATGGGACCGCATACAGCAAGGCCAGGATCATAAGCGTCGCGCATTGACTTTGGCGTTAGAGAAGGCTCAATATGAGACCGAGCGGATACGGCGGCAATATGATGCCGCAGACCCTGAGAACCGTTTAGTTGCTGGCGAACTGGAGAAACGTTGGGACCAGTCTTTACAAAGGGTAGCTGAGTTAGAGACTCGACTGAAAACCGCAGAAGACAATCAACATCAGTTGACTGAAAGACAGCGTCAGCGACTCTTGGAATTGGGTCAGGACCTACGTACTCTCTGGCAGCACCAAGCGGCACCGGTAACATTAAAGAAAAGGATATTACGAACCGTAC
>JBHIDV010000462.1:0-2089 GCA_046760285.1 Sedimentisphaerales bacterium | reverse complement strand
CGTTGCGCCGTTGTCAACTTCAATTTCCTGATTGTCTATTATCAGCTTGGGCATGTCCGAATTTTTACCGCCGAGCTCGCAGAGACCGCTGAGTTTAATTTATAGTTTTTAGTTTTGAATTTTATATGATTCTTTCTCTGCGTTCTCAGCGTTCTCTGCGGTTAATCCTTTGACTTTAACGGCATCCGAAGGACACACACTTTTGCATGTACCGCAGCGAATACACTTATCGATATCTATCTGATGTTTTTCATACGGCTTCATTTCGATGGCCTCCGCTGGGCAGTGCTGCGCACACAAAGTACAGCCTATACAATCGTCGGCTACCGAATATGTAATAAGGGCCTTGCATCTGCCCGCAGGACATCGTTTCTCAAGGTGAGCCTCATACTCATCACGGAAATACTTGATAGTGGAAAGAACAGGATTTGGTGCTGTTTTGCCAAGCCCGCATAGACTTGCCTTTTTAACCATTTCCGCTAAGTGCTGAAGCTCCTGGATATCGCCGTTTTTGCCCTGTCCGGCGCACAAGCGCTCAAGGATATCCAGCATTCGGCGGGTCCCTATCCTGCAGAAAGTACATTTGCCGCAGGATTGATTCTGCGTAAACTCCAGGAAATACCGTGCCACATCAACCATACAGTCCCACTCATCCAGTGCGACCATACCGCCAGAGCCCATCATCGTGCCCACATCATTTAACGACTCATAGTCAACCTTGGTATAGGCCAACTGTGCAGGAACACAACCCCCAGATGGGCCTCCTATCTGAACCGCTTTTAACCGCCCCGCACCAAAATCCAGTTTAGTCTGCTCGGCCTTGCCATCAGACACAGGGCGATTTTGGTGCGGGGCAATCCCCCCGCCGATATCTTCTATTATCTCGCGTACGGAGATACCCATAGGTACTTCAATCAGTCCTCCACGAGCTATCTTGCCTGCTAACGCAAAAACTTTTGTCCCCTTACTGGTACTGGTGCCAAGTTTGGCAAATTCCTCTGCTCCGTTTCGTATAATCCAGGGAACAGCCGCGTAGGTTTCCACATTGTTTATGAGTGTAGGCTGGCCCCAGAGGCCGCTTTGCGCCGGATAGGGTGGCCGAAGCCTGGGCATACCTCGGCGTCCTTCTATACTGGCCATAAGTGCCGTTTCTTCACCACAGACGAACGCACCGGCACCAGCTACAATTTTAAGATGCAGCGAAAAGCTGCTTCCCATAATATTGTCACCAAGAAACCCCCGCTGCTGGCAGTTTTCTATAGCCGAAGCTATCCGTCTAATGGCAAGAGGATATTCTGAGCGAATGTAAAATTTGCCTTCATCGGCTCCGACCGTATACGCAGCTATGGCTATGCCTTCAATAATACGATATGGATAAGACTCCATCAGCATCCTGTCCATAAAGGCGCCAGGGTCGCCCTCATCGCCATTGCAAATTACGTACTTTTTGGCACCCCGCACCAATCGACCCGAGCTGGTGGGCTGGGCGCCAGAGCCGGCACCACGGCTTTGTCTGGAAAACGATTGGTGCGGGGTACTACGCACTGCGGACCATTTAAGATACGTCGGATAGCCGGCACCGCCTCTGCCGCGAAGCCCGCTGCGCTCGAGCTCTGCGATAATTTCCTCAGGGCTTAGTTCGTTTACACATTTTTGCAGCGCTTTGAATCCATCGTGGTATAGATACTCGTCGATGTCAACTGGATCAATGTATCCCCGGTGCTCGGTAACAATATATTTTTGTCTACCCAGGAAATCTGCTACGGGCTTCTCACGCACATCAATTGAATAGCGCGTCACAGGTTCGGCGATTTGGCCGGTTAATATATGGTCAAGTGTCTGTGAAACGATGTTGGAGATTTTTCTTCTTATTCCTGGTACTTTGAAGTGTCGTAGTAGGATGGCCTTTGCGTCCTCAGGCTGTACTTTGGCGTAAAGGAAGGACTCGTCATTGGGCAGTATCACTTCCAACAGTGGTGTCTGGTGGCACATGCCGACACACCCCACACGTTTAACTTTCACCCGAATGCCCGTTTCATCCAGGGCTTTCTCCAGCGTGTCATGCAGTTTGCCACTGCCCCGAGCTACA
>JBHIDV010000461.1:0-2094 GCA_046760285.1 Sedimentisphaerales bacterium | reverse complement strand
CTTGGTTTTTCCAGTTTCGGCGTCAACTGTAACCGTTCTTTGTTCTGGGCCGACAGTTAGAACCAATGTGCCGCCGCTATCAGGGAGGCCCCAGCCGTCGAAGATAATTTGGTCATCGGCACCAAAATCAGCCGAGATAATATCAGCCTCGTAAGGCTTTTCGGACAGATTTACTTGGTAAATACCAGAAGTGCCGTCAAGTGGGGACAAGTCAGGCATTTGATAATTGTCAGCGGCGACAGAGAATACAACGCTGCGGGAAGAACTACCAGCTTTTGCATTTGACTGGGCCAATGCCAGGTCGGCTATGATTCGGCGTGCGGCTAAATCGGCCCGGTAACGAACTAATGCCGTTTGATACCTGGGTGCGGCAATAGCAGTCAACGTAGCTATGATTGCCAGCACCAGCACCATTTCCAGCAAGCTGAAGCCGCCGTGGCGAGTTGCCTCCACCTCAGAGGTTGGTTTTCGTCCATCTTCCATCTTTCAGCTTCCTTCACGGTAACAAGTACAAAGTACGAAACTGATTCAAATGACAAAAATACAAAATTCGAAACGAGGTGTTTTGAACATTTGAAGTTCGAATTTTGACATTTGTTTCGGATTTTTCAGTTTGTATCAAAAGAGCCGCTGACCAGCCGTTCATTGGCGCCGAGCGGCTCAAGTAATTTTGCACTGACTGGCCTCTGGGCCTAGTTCAGCACTTCAGACAGTTTTTATTGGCCCGCCTTCGGCGCCTGCAAGCGATCAGTAATCGCTATACAGCTTGCCTGTGTCGTCTGCCTCGGTAGTCGTGTTTGCGCGAATAGAGCCCGTGGCATCATCGTAAATCCAACCCACACCGGCAGCGTCCGCTGCTGCTATACCTGTGCTGCCTTTGCGATTTCCAACCGGCAGGGGCGGAATCTTACGAATGTACGGGCCATAAATATGATTTGGGTCTTTGACGGTCTGTGCATTACCATTGATGTCCGTGTACTGCGTGAGCTGGTTGACGATATTAGTTGCCGTTGGAAACGTGCCGCTATGCTCGGCTGCGAAGATATCGATAGCGTTGCGAAGCACCGCCAGATCGCTGGCTAAGGCGGAGTCGCCGGCGCCCCTCGAACCTCGGCTCATCCGAGGAATGGCAATTGCCGCTAAGATGGCGATGATCGCCACTACAATCACCAACTCCAGCAAGCTAAATGCATAGTTCCGGATACGTCTGTCTCGTTTCATTTTGTGTGCCTCCTCCCCCCCAGAATTGTACCTACTTACAATATTTTTGATTTATGATAAGAATCGTCAAAATGATAGGCTTACTTAAGTAA
Source organism: Sedimentisphaerales bacterium (assembly GCA_046760285.1). Taxonomy (GTDB): domain Bacteria; phylum Planctomycetota; class Phycisphaerae; order Sedimentisphaerales; family Anaerobacaceae; genus JBHIDV01. The sequence goes on along the minus strand of JBHIDV010000461.1, from coordinate 781 downwards.
AAAAAGTTGAAACCGCGACATCAAAAATCCGAAAATCGAATTTACGAGGTGTCCCCGCCCAATTATCGGTCACTTTTTAGCTTTAGGATGACTTGTTTTGTACCAGCTTCAAAGGTGGCAGAGGACGGATTAACTGTAACAAGCTTAAAACCATCAAGTTCCTGACCGGGGCGGAGCAAATGGTCATCAACGTAAGCTTCGCGCATCTTTCCCTCTATGAGCACAGCCTTCAACTGATGGCTCTTTGCGAATCGAGCTGCAGCATCGGCCTGGCCCAGCGGATTTTGGGCACGAAGCTCATCCAGCCAAGCGGCAGGTAGAGAGAAAGCATCTCTTGCTTGGTCCAAGTCGAGATATTCATCTGGCAAAAGTATTTCGAGCTGCTGAGTCAGCCCGCCTGCCCAGAGAGTACGGCGGGCAGGCTTTCTTCTCGGGCCCTGTGAGTTAGGCTCGGGCAAATCGAGCATTATAGAGACCGTGTCCCCACTTTGTGGTAGCCTAACCCTGCTCCGCGGCAACCCAGCAATAGTTTCGTCCCAAAGCGGGTCTGAGTAAATGGATGCTTCTGCTGTGACGGTCTCAGGCTCGGTGTAGGCCTCCGCCGGGGCAGGCTGTCGGCTACAGAAAAGACGATCCACCAACAAGGCTACCAACGCAAGAACCAGAATAACTAAATAAATCTTTTGCTGTCTTGACAATTTCATAACAAAATGGATTGCTCGTTTAAAGTTCTGGATTCTCGTATCGATGCTGGTGGCCGAAGCTCGAAGCTCGCTTTTTT
>JBHIDV010000460.1:0-2105 GCA_046760285.1 Sedimentisphaerales bacterium | reverse complement strand
AAACAATCAAGCCCGTCACTATGATTATGCTTCGCTGCATGAAAATATCTCCTCTGATATGGAACGACCTTCGTCAAGTCATTAAATTCACATTGTTTTTATTTTTTTCTGCATTTTTCTTTACGACACCTCAAGGTGCGGGCGGCTTCGACGATGAATCAGTCTGATATTCGTGGATTAACCTGATGATCAGGCCAGAGCCGACATTGATATTCTTCGTCAGGAGCTTGTGCCTTCTAAAGTCGTGAGTTCAGCAGCAAAACCTGCCTATCACATAGGAGAGACGCATATCGCCCCTATCGTGCCCACACCTTTTGGTGCCGCCTTATTCACAATTTTCAACTATCAAAGAACATCTTCGGAGGAGGGCTGATGAAAAAATATACCTTTCAATGCATCAGGCCACCTTACTTACACTCTTTCGAATTTCGTATTCCCTCAATACCGACCATATGAATCCTGCCAGCTCACGAGCTATCGCCACCGTTACTTTGCACGGCATCTTTCCACAATTGATAAGGTACCTGTAGCGTTTTCGAAGCCGTTGTCTAGCCCGGTCAGCAATGTCTATCGCCCATTGCGGCTGGCCTTTCCTTCGATCCCTCAGAGCTTTGCTTATGATGCAAGGATGCCGGTAATGCCAGCCTGCCTCCACCAGAATTCGCCTTACTCGTTTGTTACCAGCCCTGGTTATTGGGCCTTTCTTCTGCTTTTCACCGCTGGAGAACTCAGAACAGGTAAGACCCAGATAGCTCATAAGTTCACCAGGAGATGAAAAACGTCCAAAGTCGAATATCTCCGTGATGGTAGTAATGGCACTAAGCGTATCAATTCCGTGGAAACAACGCAAAAGACCAACCACCTCTTTATAAGGTTCAGTTTCTGCCAGCTTTCTGACCTGATTATCCAGAGAAGCCAAACGCTGAATGCAATGCTGCATTTCTGTAAAATAATTGTCAAATACATCCTGCAGCAGAGCCTCTTCAAACTCCAGACTTCGCAGCCACTTAAGGTGCTTGCAGGTCCAGTGATTACCCTCTGAATAGACATAGCCATGGCGGGTAAGAAATTTCAGTAGTTGATGCCGGACTCTCTTTAGATTTTCCTGCGCTGCTTGTCTGCATCGGGTCAACTCACGAGCCGCTTCCTGCCGCTTGTCAGGAGCATGCACTTCGGTCAGCAGACCCGCCTTGAACATCGCAAGCAGCTTTAAGGCATCTCTGCGATCCGTCTTTATCCTGTCTGAGGGCTTGCAAGGAGTCAGAGAGGGTGCAATGACTGCACATTTGCAGCCTTGCTCTTCGATTCGGCGTTTGAGAGTGAAACCGCAAACGCCTGCCTCATAACAGAACTCAACCTCTCCAGGTGCCTGCTGGGCAATCTTTTTGACCATCTTGGTAATATCTCGAGCAGTATTGCGAACGGTAAATCTTACGATCTCTTCTTGCCCAGGATAATGTAAGGCAACGTTATGTTCTTTTTTGTGTGTGTCCATCGCTACATGTGTTATACTATTTTCCATGATCGACCGGCTCCTTAACATTGTATGCGGCTCTGTTACCGCAAGGTAATAATCCGCGATTAACGGTGGCTACGCACCACCTTGTCGCATGAACTTTTTATCAGTTCACAGCGACGTTTACAATCACGGGGCCGGTCGTTCCATATTTTCTAAAGCAGGCTTTATCATAGAACATTGCCTTCGTCCACAAGTCCAATACAATTGGCCTTATCTTCTAAGCTGACTGAGTTTTTGCCACTAAGAAACACAACAACCACGGATTACACAGATTAAGCGGGATTTTTCATTTTGACTGGAATTACGATTTTGGTTATTGTATAGCGGATTTTCGAAATGTGGCATCTGATGTGCTGTAGGAGAAAATAAATGTCAGATGGGTATGGAAGCCATGCTGATTATATGAGTTGGGTGAAGGGGGATGCAAGCTCACGACAACAGGCTATAGAAAATGCCTTAAATAAAGCGTTTTCTAACTTTATTGAGAAGCGAGAAGTAAAAGTAATTGTTTTCTCAAGCATGACTGCCTTTGATCTTGCAAAGGCTATTATTAGTGATCCTATTATTCTTAAACCGCTTTTAGCAG
>JBHIDV010000459.1:0-2114 GCA_046760285.1 Sedimentisphaerales bacterium | reverse complement strand
CTTGAAGTGACATCGGAAAACGGCAGCCGCAGACAGATACTGAGAGTCAACCCGGATTTGAGCGGCATGTACGGGCCAATGGCCATTAAGAAGATCGACCTTGAGGGCGACCAAGTGGCCTTCCAGATAGTCCTGCAGTTCGGTGAACGCAAATACGAGATAAACTTCGAGGGCAAACTGGACGGCAGAAAGCTTACCGGAGAGATTACCACTTCCAGGGGCACTCGTAAGGTGACCGGCAAGAAGGTCGTTCGGGCAGCCAAAAAGCAGAAGAGAACCCCACAATAAATCCACCATAGGCGGATAAATTGCCGAGGCTAAATAATTATGCAGCGAAGATAATTTTGCGAGCGAATTTTCTAAATTTGGCCAGTTGTGGAAAGTTCAAATATGCAAATTCGCCAAAAAGCTGCTCGGCCTTCCGGTCATAAGCAAGGGCTGCTTCGAGCTTGTCATCGAAACTGCCAAGATAAAAAGTTCTGCCTTATTTGCGGCAGCAGTCTTCCAGCTCGGTATAGTTAATTGGCCTGTTGAATCAGCTTTATTAACGCAGACCAGGCTGAACCAGCGTCGCCGGCTGGCTGAATAGCATAAATGCAATTTTGACAGCTATGAGCTTTCAAGATAATCAATCATCAATTAACACAGCTCCCCATAATTGGAGCAACCTGCTCATTTGTGTCGAAAAATACCTTTTGAAAACCAAATGTGAAGTGCTAAGTTGCTTGGTAGAAACAAGTTAAAAATTTTTTTGAAAAATTTAAGATTTGGCCGGCGCTATCTGCATTTTTGATTGAAAATCCTGAATCAGCTTATCTTTCCACTCGCACAGGCTTTCCGTAAGAACCAGGCAGGATTTTGCGCAGACACCCCAGCCGAGCAAGGACGCCCATAAATATTTAGTCATTCCACAGGTGATAAAAAAATAAGTGTTTGACAAACGGTGCAAAAGGGAATAAGTTACTACAATAAAATCACTGTTTATTATTGGGAGAACTTGGTATGAAAGAAAGCAGGAAAAAACTTAATACTACCTCAACGATGCTGGCTGGTTTGGCAAAACCGGTGATGCTGGTAATTATTGTCGTCTGCTTCACATTGGCTGTGGTAATATTTATTAAGACCCAATCGGGAGGCTCTGGTGGCATCGAGACGATTAAACGTGGCGAGGAGCTGTATTGGGTCAAGTGCAACAATAAAAAATGTAATGCCGAATACCAGATGGATAAACGCGATTACTACGAGCAGATAGAAGAAAAAATGAAGGCCAATCCTATGGCTATGGTAACACCGCCGTTGACTTGCAAAGAATGCGGCGAGCAGAGTCTTCTCAGAGCGGTAAAATGCGAAAAGTGCGGCCAAGTCTTCTTCTATGGAGCTGACCCCACCGATTTTGCAGACCGCTGTCCCGAATGCGGTCATAGCAAAACAGAAGCTGAGCGAAAGGCACGGGCAGCTCAGCGGGGCAAATAGCCAACGGCCAAGCATAGCCGGTCAGCCGCTTAATGGCTTTGGACTAAGCACAGTTAACAAGGCTGACCTTCATTTAGGGTTGGCTTTTTACGTAGAGTTGATAGTGTTACTCATAGTCCAAAGCCTAATCGGCTTTGTTGGCTCGTAGGTGTTTTAAAATGCCACGGTTGAAGTCTTCCGTCCCGGTTTTTAAACCTGCGAGATTAGAATACTTTGCTTGAATCTTTTGTCTCAAATATGCTATGCGGTTCGCAGGATGGGGGTGCGTGGAGAAGAATTCAATTGGTCGAGCTTCCTGCTGCTTTTGAAGCATTTGCATAGTCTCAATCATGCCGTGAGGGTCATAGCCTGCCCGAACCATATAATCCAGGCCCGCCAAGTCAGCCTGCTGCTCATCCTCTCTACTATAGCTGAGGTCTAAAAATAGACGTGTCAACTGTGCTGCCCTCATAGCTGCGGCTGGCGTATCTTGCGTAGCTACGGCTATCAGTAGAAGGTCTATTACCTGTTTGCGACTTAGAGCTGCCATGCTGTCTCGGGCGATAACGTGCGCTGTTTCGTGGGCGAGTATCCCTGCCAGTTGAGCCTCCGTGGTCAGATTCTGGAGCATACCTTTTGTGAGAAAGACATATCCGCCGGGA
>JBHIDV010000458.1:0-2119 GCA_046760285.1 Sedimentisphaerales bacterium | reverse complement strand
ATCCCACCATCAATCGAAGAAGAAATTGTTGAGGTGACAATTTGAGCAAATTGCCGGTAGTATCAGGAAAACTATTATGTAAGATACTGGGTAAGATTGGCTATTCCATAGACCACCAGACAGGCAGTCACATTATTCTCAGGCACAGAAATCCTCCACATCGTAGATTAACCGTGCCGGATCACAAAGAGATTGCAAAAGGCACTTTGAGAGCTATCATACGTCAGGCTGGATTAACACTGGATGAGTTTAAAAAATTGTCATAATAAAAACAACAACGCAATGGTCTTTACCGGCAAAAGGCACTTCAAACATTGAGAAATCCAAAAACGAATATCGGAATTCGAATTACTAAAATATGAAAATTCAAGGAGAGATTCTTCGCTACACTCAGAATGACGGAGACCCCGCTCCACGGGAACCAGGTGGTGTTACTTCTTGGATTTTGGTTTTAGTCCTGCGGCTTTGCGCAAGCTTTCAACCATATCGGTTTTCCCAGAAAGCGCTCTTTTGTTCTTGACCTGACCGACTTAGGTGTGTACAATGTAACTACATATAAACAAAGAGATGACTTTTTGCGGGTACTGCAATGAAAACCAATATAGTCAAAATAGGCAATTCACAGGGCATTCGTATCCCAAAGCTTTTACTTCGTCAACTAAAGTTACAGGGGCAGGTACAATTATCGGTCAGACGCAATCAACTGGTGATCCAGCCGAGCCAACGCCCGCGCCAGGACTGGGATGAGCAGTTTAAAAAAATGGCTGAGAGAGGAGACGATCGGCTGTTAGATGAAGATGCGAAAAGCCTAACCCGATGGGATGCAGACGAATGGCAATGGCAGTGAAACGCTTTGATGTTTTCTTGGTCAACTTAGACCCAACCATAGGCAAAGAAATCAAGAAAACACGTCCCTGTCTGGTGGTATCGCCTGATGAAATGAACAGGCATATTGCAACTGTCATTGTTGCTCCAATGACGAGCAAAGGGCGGCAATATCCAACTCGTGTATCCTGCCAATTCCAGGGAAAACATGGTCAAATAGTGCTTGACCAGTTACGCACTGTAGACAAAGTGAGGTTGGTTAAAAAGCTCGGTCACATTGGCTCAAAGACGCGGCAAACTGTCTTAGCGGTGCTTAGCGAAATGTTTGCAGAATGAGATTTTGGGTAACCACTCGTGGTTGCCCTTACAGTCCTGCGGCTTTGCGGAGCTTGCTGACCATGTCGGTCTTTTCCCAGGTAAAATTCGGTAGATTTCGTCCGAAATGGCCGCCATAAGAGGTCTCGGCAAAGATCGGGCGGGCCAGCTTTAGATGCTCAATCATTCCTTTAGGTGTCAGTGGGAAAAACTTTCTTATAATCTGGCTTAACTTTTGCTCGCTAATCTTTGCGGTTCCCTCGGTGTCCACCAGGACAGAAATCGGCTCGGCTACTCCAATGGCGTAAGACAACTGCACCTCGCAGGCGTCGGCTAAGCTGGCAGCGACGACGTTTTTGGCAATATATCGGGCCATATAGCTGGCGCTTCTGTCGACTTTGGTGGGGTCTTTACCGCTAAAGCAGCCTCCCCCGTGACTACCTCTTCCGCCGTAGGTGTCAACGATAATTTTTCGTCCGGTCAGGCCACAATCGCCCTTTGGACCTCCTATGATGAATCGACCAGTCGGGTTGATGTGATATATAATTTCTCTGTCAATAAGATGCTTCGGCAGCACAGGAAGAATAATTTGCTCGATAACTTGTTTTCGCAATTGTCTATAAGTGATAGAAGGGGCGTGCTGAGTGGATACCACGACTGTATGGATCCGCTTGGGTTTGCTATCCTCATATTCGACTGTCACTTGACTTTTTCCGTCGGGCCGCAGCCAGGGTAGCTTCTTATTTTGTCGCATTTTTTCCAGTCGAGTGGTGATAGCGTGTGCGAGCTGAATCGGCATAGGCATAAGGGCTGGAGTTTCTCTACAGGCGTAGCCGAACATCAAGCCCTGGTCGCCGGCTCCTTGTTCCTTATGCAGGCCTGTACCTTCGGTGACACCCTGGGAGATGTCGGGACTTTGCTGCCCCATAGAGACCATAACCGCGCAAGTATCGTAATCAAATCCAAGTTCTGGGTTGTC
>JBHIDV010000457.1:0-2122 GCA_046760285.1 Sedimentisphaerales bacterium | reverse complement strand
GCATAAAGATACGCCCCGTCAGATTTCTGAATCATAAACGGCAGCGGCTGACCTTCTTTGTTCTTAAAGCCCGGCGGAAAAATGCAAATAGCACCGTCAGATTCTTTGGCCAAGCCAGTTTCTCTGAGGTCTTCGACTACCATTGGTAAGTCATCCCTATAGGCGCTCTCGCCACGAACATCATCCCTGGTCAAATTCACATTCAACAATCTATATACCTCCTCGCAATGTACAAGGGACTCATGAACAATGTGGTCCCAGACAGATAGTACATGCTCATCACCTGTTTGAAGCTTGACAACATACTGTCGCGACCTATCGGCAAATTTTGGATCAGTGTCAAAAAGTTTCTTGGCTTCTCGGTAAAATTGCTCGCTATCTATGTCCCGAATATGCAAGCTATCGTCCATAATGGAAAAAGCCTCTTCGTCCGGGTGCTGCTCGACTACTGGCCTGAGATACTCTTGGTCGAAATATGTACAGAGCATACCGAAATGTGTCCCCCAGTCGCCGATGTGGTTTTGGCGGATAACTTTGTGGCCGAGGAATTCGAGTATTCGGCAGATACAATCGCCAATAATCGTGCTTCGCAGATGTCCAACGTGCATCTGCTTGGCAATATTAGGGCAGGAAAAATCGACCACGATGGTTTTCGGCTTGGCAGTTTTTTCTATGCCGAGCCGGCCTTCAGGGTCAGCATTGATTTTAAGTAATCTATCCGCAATAAAGTCAGGTTTTAACCGCAAATTTATAAAGCCTGGGCCAGCAACTTCCGGCTGTTCACAAATATCACGGATGTCTAACTTTTTTACTACCTCTTCTGCAAGTTTACGGGGTTTCGCTTTGACTTTTTTAGCCAGTGCCATTACGCCGTTGGCCTGATAATCGCCGAATTTTGGGTCGGTGGCTAGGCCTACAATCGCGGCACAATCCCTTTGCCCGGTGACGGCGGTCATCGCAGCACTAATTTTTTCTTCAAGTATTCTTGCGACACTTTTCATAAAAATTTACCTGACCCCACGTAAAACGTGAGAAAACCCCCAGTGAAACTGGGGACTAAATATTTAGCCCTGCGTTTCACGCGGAGTTGTATCAATAATCAATCTTTTAGCATCGCCCCAGAGCAGTTCCAAATCGTAATAGTCTCGATACTCGCTGTCGAAGATGTGTACCACAACATCAATAAAATCGAGCAGAATCCAGCGTGCCTGTTCATAGCCAGCCCGGCCGAAACGCATCAGTCCCTGCTTTTTCGCTGCTTCACAGATTTCATCGGCCACGGTCCGCATTTGCCGGTCGCTGGTGCCGGTAGCAATAACGAAATAATCGGTGGCGGGTGATATTCCTCTGAGGTCCAAAACCATGATATCGCTGCAATGCCGATCACTGGCTACCTTGGCTGCGGCTAAAGCAAACGCCCTGGCCCCATTAGAAGCCTTCTTTTTTGGGTGCCCGCCACCGCTGGCAGAATTTCTAACGGGGCTGGCTTTTCTATTTAGCTTCTTTGTCAAATTAACCCACTACACACTGACATAAACAAAAGGGTGGTCACTTCGACCACCCCGTTACATTACAAATATTGAATAATGATGTCAACAAATGCGATATCAAATGTATTAGCTAAAGAACATAATCAGCTTAACGGCTGGAGAGAACTCGATTAAGAGCCACGTTACGAAGAAAATCGGATATACCTTTGAAGCCGAGGCTTGATGCAGCGTTGCTCAACAATATTTTTTCTTCAGCAGTTAATCTTACATTTACCTGTTCATTTCGCTTTTTGGCAGAAGCTGGCTGTGGAGGCCTTTGACCACACTCGATCATTGTTGCCACCGCTACCATTAGGGCCTCCTGTGTAGCCTTATAACACTTCTCAGGCGTTTTGGCGTCTGCAAAGACTGTGGGAAGCTCAACAGAACTGCCGATGAAACCTAACCTTCCATTTCTTTCAATTGTTATGCGGTAATCAGCCGTGATCTTTTTAGCTTTGCGCAAAACGGATGCCTTTAGCGACCGCTTCAGGTCAATCGGCTTCGTCTTTATCCTCGTCTTCATCTCTAAGGAGTCCTTTATGTTTAAGCCATCTTTTAAATTTCTTGACATACTCGATATCTATCTTTCC
>JBHIDV010000456.1:0-2126 GCA_046760285.1 Sedimentisphaerales bacterium | reverse complement strand
ATGTCACCTGGGGTGTTAATTTCAGCCGGACCGAAACCAGCAGACATGAAAGAAGTTATTGGTGCTATCGCAGTAGCGAGTATCGCTACCCCCGTGAATATGGTCATTTAACAGATTTGGACCTGGCGGACGTGAAAATCGTCCGTAAGCCTGTTTTTGAGACATATTTCAGCGCCACCACGGATCTTAAGGAAAGTCGCAACAAACTGTCCACCGGGTTGGACCTCTCCATGCGGCTAAATTCAAAATTAACCAGCGCTTTGACGGTCAATCCGGACTTTGGCCAGGTGGAGGCTGACCCCGATACCATAGAGCTAAGAGACACCGAGCGATTTCTCCGGGAGCGACGTACCTTTTTTCGCGAAGGTAGCGAACTGTTTGAAACGCCGTTGAATATCTATTACAGCCGACGCCTCATCGATATTGACGCGGGCGCGAAAATTACCGGACAGGGAAAAAACTGGGCGCTCGGCCTTATCGATGTTCAGGGCCAAATCAACCGACTGGGCAAAGAACTCCATGGAAATTACCACGTGGGCAGACTCATTTATAACATCGGTGAAAATTCTCACATCGGTAGCATCTGGGCCAATTCCAACCGCTCGAATGGAAACAACATAACCGGTGGGATCGATTCACGGCTATTTCTGGATAACACGACATCGTTTATTACCCAATTTTTAGGTTTGAGAGATTCGCAAGGCATCGAAACGAGCGGCACTAAAGACCACGATGCATACGGCCTCTACACCGCTCTGGATGGAGGAATTCGGCCTTTCTGGTGGCGAATAGACTATCGTGACATCACACGGGGCTTTCGGCCCGATTTAGGATATATCCCCCGGCGGGACATCCGCGGGCCGGGCTCCTCTCTGCGGTATAGAGATTATTATACAGACGGCCCTTTCAAATGGTTTGGTGCTTATTCCAGAATCGATTTTTATGAAAACCATGACCATAATACCACTCTGCGTGATTTTGTAGAAGGGGCAGGCGTATGTCTTCGTAATGAGCTGGAGTTCTGGTACTTTCGCAGCGACAGCTTTCACGCCCCGTATCAAAACTGGTACGACCGCATCGGAATCAGATATAATGAGGAAGTAGATATATGGGAGTCGATTGGTGTCGGCTTGGAAAAGGGTGTGTATGAGGAAGAACCCTATAAAGAATATTTCCTCGAAAAGCCGATGAGGATTACCGACCGCCTTGTCACCACATTCAACGGCAATTATCGCACAATAGAGCCCAAGAAGGCCGGAGCGGATGACCGTATCTGGCTGTGGCGATGGGTCACTCAATATTACTTTCTCTGGGACGGCCGAATCAAATTTACCACCGAACAAACATCGCAAGACCGCCATAACCTGACGGTGCTGTTTTCCTGGCCAATGAGGGATAATGTCGATTTATATCTGTTGTTCAATGATTACGAAACCAACGGGGAGGATGTCTGCGCAACCTTTTTCAAGGTAGTTTACCGTTTTTAAGCTGATAAAAGATTGATTGTGCTGCTGGGCCAAAAATTTTTAAAAAAAATTAATTTTTTCCTTGACAGGTCTTACGTATGTAAGATATTATAGTCTGACAAATGTAAGAAGGAGGCGATTATGTCAAAGAAAAAGCTGCGGGCGATGAGCCCGGCGGAAACCGAAATCCTGAGATTGGTCTGGCAACTTGATGAAGCTACCGTGCAGCAAATCTGCGGCCTGCTGCCGGCGAAGAGAAAAATAGCCTACAAAACGGTTCAAACACTATTGCGTCGACTGGAGGACAAAGGCTATCTGAAGCACAAAATCAGGGGCAAAGCCCACGTCTTTTTCCCGGCCGTTAAACGTGAAAAAGTAATCAGAAAAACGGTGCTTGATTTCGTAGACAAACTTTTTGGTGGTGACCCGAGGCCGCTGATGCAGTTCTTAGCTGAAGATGGCCATATCAATGCTCAGGACATTAAAAGGCTCAGAAAGCTCATAGAAAAATCATAGGTAATAGTTTGTTGCGGAGCGGCTGACTATGGAGGCTTACCTGAATCAGGTTATGGATTATCTGCTTACGCAAAGCTGGCAGATAGCGGTTTTGACTATAGCGGTAGCTATGGGCGCGTTTGCACTCAAGAACAGGAGCGCTCA
>JBHIDV010000455.1:0-2130 GCA_046760285.1 Sedimentisphaerales bacterium | reverse complement strand
GGCCCTCCTTGTTTACGATTTGCTATCTATCATCCAACATCGAGTATCCAGAATCTAGCATCTAGACCCATTTTTCGCGGGTTTCCACACGCTAAATACTCCCCTTGTCGACTTTTTGGCGTGGGTCGTTAGGACGAGCAACATAGCTTTTGATTTGTTCGTGAACAGATGGGAAGCGGAGGTTCTTCAATATCGCTTCTTGTGCCTGCTTCAAAGCGAAGGGGGTGACGGTAACAGATTGCTTCTGATAACGAATGCCGATCCCACATAAGGCAAAGCGTTTTATCAGGGTTTCGGCGGTAGTTCTGCAAGTAGGCCCTTTTGCTAACCTATAAAGGCGTTGAAGCAGATAGAAGGCCATAAGGGCCAGGAATTGCACGAAGATCAGACTCTCGATACGAGTAACTTTCTTGAGGAATAGAGGCCGCAGGCGTATGGGGGCCTTCCATTGGTGGTGAGCCGTTTCTATGTGATGTTGCTCTTTGAAGGCAATAAAGACGTCGTCTGTGGTATGAGTGGTTTTCGGCAGGCTTGTGCCTATTGCGTAGAGGCCATCATACCTGGTATCTTTCTTTGCAATTTCTGGATGGTACTGATAGAGGAATTTCAGAGTTGGTTTCCTCTGGCCTCGGCGACGCGGCGGCAAGGAACTGATTTGCTTGGGTGTAAGTTCATCAATTTGGTAGGTGAAGTATTTTTGCGCCTGTTTCTTTCCATAAAGTGCGTTTACTCTCTTATGAATGGCTTGAACATCTTTTAGATAGCCGTTTTCAACGCTTCGTTGAATCTGTGCTAATCCTTGCTTTATCCTCTCGGTGTATTTTGCCCTTGTCTTGCGGCATACCTTTATGTCGGCCGTACTGCGGACAAATATGAGGCGGGTACGTATGGACTGCTTTTTTATGACTTTCTTTGCTGATTGTCCTTCGCAGCCCTGTTCCTGCTTTTGCTCACAGGTAATCGTATAGCCGATCTCGCCGATGAAATATCGTTCCCAGGTTTCTTCAGGGTTGCCAAGCTGGCGTTTTCGTTTTTCCTTCATGGAAAGAAATGAGGATTCTTTCATCTTTGGCTTGTTCTTGTCGTACAAGTTAGCCAGTTCATCGGTCCAGGTAAGAGAACTTATGAAATCAAAATGGTGCCGGCGGACGATTCGTACGGCATGTTCGGCGTTAAAGCATCCCCTGTCAGTGACCATTAGCAGGCGTTTGGGCTTGAGATACTTCAAAAGATGCTGAAGGTTCTTGGCCACAGCCGTGTGTCCGTTGGCACTTCCATCGGCGCTGTGGTAAAAGAAAGGGACCGGGCCTTTGCCATCATTAACCAAATTCACTCCGACCTGAGCCTCCTTGATGTGATCTCCCGGCCGAACGTGTCGGCCGACCTCGATCTTAAACGGTCTGACTTCTGGTAAAAGAGATGGACTCGGCGATTGCTCATCATATTCCCCCGTGAAGTGGAAGCTGGTGGGATCATAGTGTACCTTGCCCAGGCTGACTTTGAAACGCTCCGATACACGCAGGGCAACGTCAGCGAGGATATTCCACCGCTTGGTGAATACAGCATCGAGTGCACGTGCCAGCCGATCATCATTTAGCGCATCTGCAGGGATTCCAAGCAGAAACTCTGCCCCACTATATTCTGCCCACTCGGCCACATGTAACAGTGGCTCTGGACAACAGAGTCGGTTGGCCACTAAGGCGTAAATGACATCACCAACGGGGATCTCAAGCCTTGGGTCTGCCGGGCAATGCAGATTAACAATCCTTCGGATATCCATCCTCTCCAGGATCGGATTAGCCAACGCCAGAGGCCCAAGATTCCTACCAGGGAGCTGCGACGGTCCTAACACCTTCACAGATATGGGGTCTCTTTTTGCCATGGTTTTGCTCCCATCTGTAAACCCTTATACCTACCATATCACTTGTATTTTCTCAGCCTTGCCAGTTTTATGCTGCTATCGATTAGCATCTTGAGCAGCTTCATCAGCCTGTTGTAGTTGTTTACCTGGTTTCTCACCACCTGCAGTTGCTTTGCCGGCACGAACTCTGTGTAGCTCTTACCTTCGAATGTGTAACTGAGGTAATGGTACGGCCCATGCTTGGCCGGCTTTTTCTTGCGCGTACATCG
>JBHIDV010000454.1:0-2139 GCA_046760285.1 Sedimentisphaerales bacterium | reverse complement strand
GTCAAAGATTTGGAAAAAATCTTTACTAAATTAAAACAGAAGGACTCTCAATTCGCCGCCGAGGTCTCTGTGGTTCGGGATGTAGAGGCATTAGAAACTGATTGTAGTTGTGATTTTGTCAGGGCTTTTTGCTCCGTGGTAGGAGCCAGCCAAACTAAGGCTGTTGGCTTTACCACAGATGGACCCTATTTTGCTTCGTTAGGCGCACCGGTGGTGGTCTTTGGGCCTGGCAAGAGCCAGTTGTGTCACCAGCCGGACGAATATATCAGCATCGTTGATGTGGAAAAAGCAGTTCAACATTACAAAAATATAATTTTGGAATTTCTTACTTAGAGCGTGTGTCGTGATACACGATACGCAATACGCAATACGCAATACGCAATACAAATTATGGAAGTGCATTTCAAAAAATATCATGGTCTGGGAAATGACTATTTGGTAATCGACCCAAACATAAAAGATATTAGCTTGACAGCAGAGTCTATCCGTTTAATTTGCGATAGAAACTATGGAGTCGGGTCCGATGGCATATTGTACGGACCTATTAAAGTAGCAAGCCAGGTCGAAGTGCGAATTTTTAATCCCGATGGCAGTGAGGCTGAAAAAAGTGGTAATGGGCTGAGGATATTCGCCAAGTATCTTTTCGAGAACGAATACGTCGATAAAAAAGATTTCACCATCAAGACATTGGGCGGAATGGTTGAAGTCCATATACAAGACGACAAAGCGAATTTGATAAAAATCAATATGGGCAAAGTTACCTACATTAGCACTGAAATACCGGTTACAGGCAAGAAGCGAGAGGTCGTAAACGAGCCGCTTAAAGCCGGTGGAGCTGAATACAAAGTAACATGTCTTTCCATCGGCAATCCCCATTGCATAATCCCGATGGAGGAAGTAAGTGAGGAAAAGGCAAAAGAATTGGGTCCTTTGGTCGAAAATCACGAGATGTTTCCCCATCGAATTAACATGCAACTATTAAAAGTTATAGACAGCAACAATATTGAAATAAGGATTTGGGAAAGGGGGGCAGGCTATACGCTAAGTTCCGGCAGCAGCAGTTGCGCTGCCGCGGCTGCGGCCCACAAATTGGGCCTCGTTGATAGAAAGCTCAACGTTAAGATGCCTGGCGGGAGTCTATTCATAGAAATCGACGACAACAGACAAATATATATGACTGGCCCTGTAGAAGGCGTTTGTCAAGGGCGTTTTCACCCGGATTTAATGGAAAAGATTCTAAAAATTGAATGACTATGGCTTACGTCGAAGCGATTTTGGCATTATTTGCGATTGTTGACCCCATAGGCAATATCCCTATACTTCTTGGTATTGCCGAGCACACACCGCCGGGGCAAAGTCAAAAGGCCTTCAATACGGCGGTGATTGTAGGCGTGCTCATCCTTTTGGTTATTTCATTTGCAGGCAATGCGATACTTACCCATGTTTTTCACATCCACTTTGCTGACCTGCAGTTAGCCGGCGGAGTGTTGCTGCTGATAATTGCTATTGACCATCTTATAATCGGCTCGCTACGCCGGTCGGTAGCAGTTACAGGAACTTTTAGTCCCTACGAGGTCGGCTGTGTGCCGTTAGCCTGTCCACTTCTGGCAGGGCCGGGTGCGATGGTAACCAGCCTGACCACGCTGGAACGTTCCGGCCCGGCAAAAGCAATAGTGGCCATCGCCGTAGTCTTTGGAATACTCTGGCTCATAATGCGGTTTATTGAGCCTGTACACAGGTTTCTCGGCAGAATGGTCTGCACGGTGTTTTCAAAAGTGATGTGTCTGTTTATTGCCGCCATTGGCGTACATATGATAATGTCCGGCTTGCAATATTACTTCACTGTTCCCAAATGATGCCTCAGTACCTAAGCTAAATTTCAGCGTCAGCTTGGCCAAAGTTCCTATTGTGAATGGACTTAAATAAACAAACGTCAAAATGCGCTCCAAAATTCGGAAAAAATTCCTTGTCTTTTTCCTTGACTTTTGTAACCTAATCTGATAAATTAGGCAAAATTCGAGAAAATATCAGGTGTATATATAGTTTATTTGTTATGGAGGATGTGGTGTGAAAACAGGATAAGGATGGTTTTGCGGAATTATTCTCTCTAATTGCAGCGAGATATAATAATCCTTATAA
>JBHIDV010000453.1:0-2143 GCA_046760285.1 Sedimentisphaerales bacterium | reverse complement strand
GCCGTGTATCATAAGGCCGTCCGGCAGCTCTTCAACAACAACCTTTAATTTTTTCAGTTCCTCAGCCATACATTTGATTCGGTCGGTCTCCTTACCCCGTGCCTGTGGGACGTTTATCAGGCGTGTTTCACCTTCTGCGAAAGCGGCGGTAATAGCCATAGCTGGCAGCGCATCAGGGGTGCGGTTCATATCCAGCTCAACGCCTCTGAGCGGAGCAGCTTTTATTGTTACAGAATTCGGCTCAATACGGATGTCAGCCCCCATCGCTTTTAGATAATTGACGACAGCCTTGTCCGGCTGACTGTCTGAAAAATCCAGGCCGAGCAAGGTTACTTCATCTGCTACCAAAGCAGCAGCACACAGAAAGAACGTGGCACTGGAAAAATCAGCAGGGATGGTTATGCCAAACACCTTGTAGTTTTGATTGCCTTTAACTTTGAACTTTTGCATCTGCTGGTTTTCATATTCTATTTGCTGTTTGTCGAGCCAATCGAGCGTCATCTGTACGTAATCCGGCTCGTTGAGCAAGGTGACATCTATTTCAGTATCGTTAGCAGCCAGCGGTGTGCATAATAGCAGGCTGGATAGATATTGGCTGGTAGTCGCGGCGATGGAGGTTTTTCCGCCTGTGAGTTTGCCGGTTACCCGCACCGGGGCACAGCCTGTATTTTTGAGACTTTTGCATTCTGCTCCTAATTCTTCAAGTGACTTCATTAATGGCCCGATAGAGCGGCTCTGTAATTGTTCATCGCCGGTGAAAGTTATAGACTCGCCTGGCTGGGCTAAGGCGGCTGAGCCCATGGCGATACGCAGCGTGGTGCCGGAATTGCCCACATCGATAATTTCTTGCGACGCAGCGATTTGACCGCCCGTGCCGGTTACCTTCCAGAGCTTAGGGTTGGATGTATCAATCTTGGCGCCCAGCGCGCGGTAGCAAGTTACTGCTGCTTGCGTATCGCCTGAATCAAGCGGGCTTCGGATAATACTTTGACCAGTCGCCAATGAAGCGATTGCCACCGCGCGGATAGTATGTGACTTGGATGCAGGGATTGAAACCGTCCCTTTTAGCCGGGATTTATTTACAGTCATTTTCATAGCAGGATTCGTATTGCAGTTGCAGAATGAGCTGCCATAGTAGATTACTGCTGTCGTTTACTGGGTGGCCCTTTTGCTTGCATTTAGAATGGTAATGCCTACAATTTGTCCTGCCTCATACCTGACTATGATGTCATCATCCGTAAGTTCAGAATCATCCGCGCGGCTGGGCTTCTTGAAATTAACATAGAGCACATCAGCCTCCTTATCATAAGTCGTCCAAATTCTTTCGTGAGGAATCTCTAGTAACTGAGGTACGAGTGTTAGCATTCTCTTTACCTCTATTGCGGCCATAGCCTATGTCTCCTTTCAAGCTGTTCTTTTCGCTTTGTTAAAAACGCAGTTATGATAAATCCATCTGTTTTGCTTACCTTTCTATATACTACTACCATGTACTTATCTGTTTCTAATTCTCTTACGGCCAAACATTCACCGGCTTTTCCTTCGTAAATCGCTTCTGGTTGCTCTACTGTCTCGAGAACTTCAAAATAATAACCAGCCATTTCCGAATGTTCTTCTGTGATGTGGAACCATCTGGCTTCAGGTAATCTAATGGACACATTATTTTTAGATCTGGCTACATCCATATCAATAGTTACAATACATTTAAAAAAATTCATCCTTTATGACGCCTGTGCGGCGGCTTGGTTGACCAGGAACAGCACGGCCATTCGCACGGCCAGGCCGTTGGTTACCTGCTGCAGGATGACGCTGTTCTGACCATCCGCGACTTCGCTTTCCATCTCCAGGCCGCGGTTGATTGGGCCAGGGTGCATAACTAAAATGTCCGGCTTAGTCCTTTTCATACGGTCCACGGTTAGGCCGAAATAATGCGAGTATTCGCGGGTGGAAGGAAACGGATTGCCGCCGAGCCGTTCAAACTGGATGCGGAGCATATTTACCACATCTACCTTTTCGATAACGTCATCGAGCGAATAACTTACACTAACCGGCAGCTTACTGACCTCGCCAGGGATAAGTGTCGGCGGACCAACAAATATAACCTCGGCACCGAGTTTGGTCATCGCCCACATGTCACTGCGGGCGA
>JBHIDV010000452.1:0-2145 GCA_046760285.1 Sedimentisphaerales bacterium | reverse complement strand
GACTTAAAACCATTCAGGGAGTTCTTACCGAAGCTATCCAAGACTTGCTGGGCAGCAAAGTCAGAGTCTGCGGGGCCAGTAGGACCGATGCAGGAGTAAGTGCGCTAGGCCAGGCGGCCCTTATGCAAATCGATTCGCCGATTCCGACCGAGAACTTAGCTGCGGCAATTACAGATAGACTGCCGGATGACATAGCTGTAGTCGAGGCAGTGGAGGTGCCGCATGGCTTTGATATAATCGGTGCAGCAAAAAACAAATTGTACTGTTACACAATTTTTACAGGCAAGGTTCGACCGGTGCTACAAATAAAGCACTGCTGGCATGTGCCGGCAAAACTTGACACTGCAGCCATGGCCAAAGCAGCGAAAATGTTGGTCGGCAAAAAAGATTTCAAATCCTTCGCATCGGCAGCAGACCAACACGAAAGTTCAGTGCGGACAATTTTTCGTTGCGATGTCGTCTCGTCGCGCGTCCCCTTGACTTCGCTCGGGACAGGCGTGCGTGAGGCGTCGTGCGAAAAAGAAAAAATGGATTCCTGCTCCCCACCTGCGCGGGGACAAGTTTACCCCTGCGAAAGCAGGGGCAGGAATGACAATACGCAATACGCAATACGCAATACGCAATACGAGAATGACTGGATATATGTTGATGTAGAAGGTGATAGCTTCTTGTATAATATGGTCAGAAACATCGTTGGTACGCTCGTCGAGGTTGGCATCGGCAGATGGAAGCCCGAAAAAATAAAGGAAATTCTCGAAGCAAAAGACCGAACCGCAGCAGGGCCGATTGCTCCAGCTGGGGGATTATGTTTGATACGCATTGAATATTGAAAATCGTCCACATAATAACCAGATTGATACTTGGCGGGGCGCAGGAAAATACGCTCATTACCTGCAAACTGCTTGCAGAGCGAGGCCACGATGTCACGCTGATTACTGGGCCGGCCATAGGCCCTGAAGGTGAACTTTTCAATCAGACAAAGAATCAGAAATATAAAGTAATTGTAATCGATGAGCTTAGACGAGCCATCGAGCCGATAAAAGACTTCATAAGTTATAGAAAAATAAAGAAATACCTCCGGCGTCTGCAACCCGATATCGTTCACACACATTCGGCAAAGGCAGGTGTATTGGGCAGATTTGCAGCACACGGCCTTTGTCATTGCGAGGCCTGCAAAGCAGGCCGTGGCAATCTCGTCCCTGAGTTTGAGATTGCTTCGTCGTCCCGACCTGCGCTGGGCGGGACTCCTCGCAATGACAGAGCGAAGCGTCATAGACCTAAAATAGTCCATACCATACACGGACTGGCGTTTCATCCTTATCAAAGCAAATGGCTGAATGAACTCTATATCGCCATCGAAAAGTCTGCTGCCAAGCGAACGGATTTTTTCATTAGTGTGGCTAATGCCATGACTGAGCAGGCGCTCGCTGCGGGCATCGGCAGGCCGGAGCAGTTTGTCACTGCCTATTCGGCTATCGAGCAGGATGATTTTTTAAAGCCAATCCCACAAGAGCACAAAAAAGATTTTCGCTGGAAATACAAAATTCCTGAAGATTCAATCGTGCTAATTACTATCGCGCGACTCTTTATGCTCAAGGGACACGATTACATTATTGAGTCCGCTAAGCGGCTGTCGGCGCGATTTGAAAATGCGGTCTGGCTGTTTGTTGGAGATGGCAATTTATCTGACTATTATAAACAGCAGGTTCGGCAAATCGGCCTGGCTGATAAAATCAAATTCACCGGCCTATTGCCGCCCAGTCAAATTCCGCTGGCCATACAATCCTCAGATATCCTCGTACACTGCTCACTAAGAGAAGGCCTTGCACGTGCCCTGCCACAGGCGATGCTCTGTGGAAAACCAGTTATATCTTTTGATGTTGACGGTGCAAGAGAAGTAGTAAATGAAAATACCGGCCGATTGGTTGAGCCGAAAAATGTTGAGCAATTGACAAACGCCTGCGCAGAATTGATAGAAGATGGTAACTTAAGAGATAGGCTTGGCAAAGCCGGCCAAGAATTTGTAAAAGAAAAATTTGAACCAAAACTTATGGTTGATACTATCGAGTCAGTGTATCGAAAACTGCTGGGGTCGTGAATAATATAAGTCCATCGACAGGAAGGATATTGCAGAAGATGAGTAAA
>JBHIDV010000451.1:0-2164 GCA_046760285.1 Sedimentisphaerales bacterium | reverse complement strand
AGCAACCTCAACGTCCGAATCCACTTCTACCACTAAAATTTCTTCAATCTCTTGGGCGGGAAAAGGGTATGACAAAAGAAGAACGTCGCGAAAAACTTGAACAGTTTCGTTATGAGCAAAGACAGAAATACCTCAGGAGTGTTGAGGAATGGAAGAAACCCAGCAAGAGAGAGGCGTGGAAACGGCTGCTCAGAGTAAACGAAAGTCAATGGAAGACGATTGAGCCAAAAGTTGAAAAAGTGTCTTCCCTTAGTTACAAAGCGCGTGCCCGTGCGCTGGGAAGGGTAATCATTAACGGACAGTTTCGTTGGCATAGGCATTCGAAAGGCGCCGGTCGAACGCCAGCCAGGACTCCCGACGAGATGACCGAGGGCCGAAAGATCGCCGATGCGCTTGTGGACCTTCTGGAGGATGAGAAATCAACGGACGAAGCCATCAGGCAGAAGATAAACGAGCTACTGAAGGTTAGAGACAAAGCCCGCAGGCAATTGCCCAAGGCCAAGCAGGAACTGGCTGAGGCTTTGACAACCCCCCGCCAGGAAGCCGTGTTTTTACTAATGGGTGCTATTGACTGATTACCCATCATAACTCAACGGTGAAATGGGGAAAATAAGGGGGCAAGCAGAGGACGTTTACTGAATGGCGGCTCCCTAAGAAGATTAAGAAAAAAGTCAATTAGCCGCGGCAAATAGTGTCATTTAGAAAATCCACAGTTTTAGCACGATAAAAAAGTTGACAGGTTTTAAAAAGGTTGGTAATTTCAAAATGGAAATATAGTGTTGGATTCTTACGCGATAATTGTTTTTGTAAGGAGGCAAAAAATGCAATCTCATATCGTGTTCGTTATTTTAGCAACATGTTTAGCAGTCGCCGGCACGGCGATGGCTAAGCTGGACGCCAATGATGTCAATGTGCCCTCTTTTCCTTATGTTGCCGAGATAACCGGCGATGACGTCAACATACGCAGCGGCCCAGGTACGAATTATTATAGCTGCGGCAAGCTCAACAAGGGCGACAGGGTAGAAGTGGTCAGCGAGCAATTCGGCTGGTCTCGCATTGTTCCACCGGCTGGCAGCTTTTCCTGGATCTCTATGCGGTACGTTAGCGTTAACTTGGATAATCCCACCATCGGGACTATTACCGGTGATGGCGTTCGTGTCTATGCTGGCTCTGACTATGTAGAACCGATGCATTCCACGTCTGAGCAGAGAAGGCTCAATCGCGGCGATAAAGTCAAATTGCTGGGTGAAGAAAAGGACGATTACTATAAGATTGCTCCGCCCAGTGGTGCTTATCTTTGGGTAAGCACCCAATATACAAAGCCCGCCGTCCCGATTGCAGAGATGCCACCACCTGCTGTTGAACCTATCACCGATACCAATATGGCTGTTCCTACAGAGATTTCCGTTGAGGCTGAGAAGCTCAAGGAATATTACGCTCTACAAGAGCAAATCAAAGCTGAGCGAGCCAAACCAATATACCAGGCCAATTTCGCAGATATAAAAAAGCGACTTACCGAAATTGCCAATAACAAAGAGGCCGGCAAGGCCGCACGCTACGCAAAGTATGTGATTAGGCAAATAGAAGGTTTCGAACTGGCCTTAGCTGTCGCCAAAGAAGTTCAGCTTCAAAATACACAACTAAAGCAGATTATAGAGCGGATAGACAAAGCCCGTACCACCAGACTGGCTAAAGTCCAAGACCTGGGCAGATTTGTAGTGGTAGGGGTATTTGCGCCGTTTGCGACCTACGGCCCCGGACACTACCGAATAGTCGACGATTCCGGCAAGATGATATGTTATGCTTTACCCAGCGAAGAGGCCTCGGAAACGGACTTGAGCAAATTTATAGGCCGAAAGGTCGGGCTGGTTGGAGCAATCCAGCCACATCCGCAAACAGCAGGAGCCCTGGTGCGATTTAAAGAAATCGTTGAGCTCAACTAATTAGTTAGCGTCTTTGACCTTCAATATCCGGTGATTGACCCCCGCATCTTCTTGTCCCGCTGCCCCGACTTGCGTCGGGAGACGCAGGGGCAGGCGAAGACAAGAGCGGGGGCAGCTTACCGAAATTTCTTTTTGTCGATAGGTTTGCCTGGAACCGGTATAACATCATCCGGCGGAGCTACTACCTCGCCCTTCTCGAAGTCCTCAGCGGTCGGCTTAAG
>JBHIDV010000450.1:0-2171 GCA_046760285.1 Sedimentisphaerales bacterium | reverse complement strand
CCTGGTGCAAATCTCAACGCTTTGCTTAAAAAGCGGCAACGCAGTCCTGCTCAAAGGCGGCAGCGAAGCCGAGAATACCAATAAAATCCTGGCACAGATTATCGCACAAACAAGCGAAATTGCAGGACTGCCCAAAGGATGGCTGCATCTGCTTCAAACGCGCCAGGATGTTGCAGAAATGCTGGCTATGGATAATTATATAGATTTGGTTATTCCTCGCGGCTCAAAAGAATTTGTCCGCTACATCATGGACAACACAAACATCCCCGTCCTCGGCCACGCTGACGGCGTCTGCCACGTTTACATCGATAGTGACACTGCTCTGGATATGGCTGTAAACATCGCCGTCGATTCTAAGTGTCAATATGTTGCGGTTTGTAATGCTGCCGAAACCATGCTGGTCGATGAAAAAATCGCAAAAGAGTTTCTGCCTAAAGTAAAAACTGCACTTGAGCAAAAAAATGTTCAGTTGCGTGGCTGCGAGAAAACCACTTCAATAATAGACGTCAAGCCTGCTACCGAAGAAGACTGGTCAGCCGAGTATCTTGATTATATTCTGTCGATAAAGGTTGTAGCCGGCCTGGATGAAGCGATTGAGCACATAAATAATTATGGCTCCGGCCATACCGATGCAATCGTCACCAACAACAAAGAAAATGCAGACAAGTTTATGGCACTGGTTGATTCTGCGAATGTATTTTGGAACTGCAGCACCCGCTTTAGCGATGGCTACCGCTACGGCCTGGGAGCCGAAGTAGGCATAAGTACCAGCAAGATACACGCTCGTGGCCCGGTGGGGCTGGAAGGACTTGTAATTTACAAATGGAAACTGTTAGGCACCGGCCAGATTGTAGCTGATTATACCGAAAGCAACGCAAAAAAATTCACGCACAAAAAACTAAGCAAAGATTACGAATTGTAGATGAGAGATTTTGAAAACGTGAAAAAAATAGTTATTAAGATAGGCACAAATACGCTCACCAAGAAAGGCACTATTGAAATTGATACTGCCTATGTCCGCCGAATTGTTCGGCAAGTATTCTCTCTGCTTAAAACCGGCAGGCAGGTCATCATCATAACTTCAGGTGCTATTGGAATGGGCGCTGATCAATTGGCCTTAACCGACAAGGTAAAAGATACAAAGATGCGGCAGGCCTGTGCCGCTATCGGTCAGCCGCTGCTGATGGCTGAATACAGAAAATCATTTGCCCGCTACGGTGTCACTGTCGCTCAGGTTTTGCTTACCGCTGAAGTGCTAAGTAACAGAAAAACTTACCTTAATCTTCGCAACTCCATCGAGACACTGCTCAAATTAGGCGTGGTACCCATCCTGAACGAAAATGACAGCGTAAGCACCGAAGAAATCGGCTCGACCTTTGGTGACAACGACAGATTAAGTGCCCTGGTCGCCAGCAAAATCGATGCGGACCTGCTAATTATGCTAAGTGACATCGACGCCCTTTATGATAAAAATCCACGAAAGTTCGCCGATGCTCAGCCGATACCTGCTGTCTATGAAATAACCGCCGATATTGTACGAAGCGCTGCAGGCACAAGCAGCAAATACGGTACCGGCGGAATGAAAACCAAAATAGAAGCTGCGAAGATTGCCTCCAATGCCGGCTGCCGAATGGTCTTAGCTAACGGCAGATTGAAAAACGTTATTGGACGAATTATGGCTGGTGAGGAAATCGGCACCATCTTTATGCCCAAACGAAGGCTGAGCAATCGAGCCCGCTGGATCCTCAACAGCAGTCCCGCCGGCACAATAAATATTGACGATGGTGCGATGAGGGCGGTACAGAATCGCAAGAGCCTTCTGCCCAGCGGCGTAATTTCCGTGCAAGGCTCATTCGAGGCTGGCTCGGTAGTTATGCTCAATGATAATGCCAAAGCCGTCACCAACCTTAGCAGCTCCGAATTGAGGGCCCTGGCCGGCAAACACAGCACCGAGATTAAAAGGCTTCTCGGTCCGAAACACCGTGACGTCGTCGCAATTCCGGAAGACATTGTTTTCCTTGACTATTAACCTACATTTCTCACAGCCTCAATTGAAAAAAGCTCCTTTAACAGCAGGATTTACGAGCCCATCATATATTTTCTGAAAACACATTTCTGGGCATGGTTCAAACAGCACAGATTCTGGGTAACATTGATTTGTAGCTCCATAG
>JBHIDV010000449.1:0-2180 GCA_046760285.1 Sedimentisphaerales bacterium | reverse complement strand
ACAGCTTGTGTTCGGGCCGCATCATCTAAGTCTGGATACGGTCGTTTATCTTCGATGATGCAATCAAGAAAATGGGACACTTCACCTTCAAAGGGATGATGGGCGACATCGGCACTATCCGGCAGGATGCAGGGAATTTTTAGAAAGTTGTCCTGCCCCGGAAAAAGCTTTGGCGCAAAAAGCTCGTCATTGCGGAGGCTTCCCTCGGTGCCATATATTCCTATATTGAACCGGTACGGCATTTGTGCGTCGAAGGTCGTGGTGCTACGCCCAATCTTACCATCTTCAAATTTAACGTTAACTGAGATTGTCCCTGGGTATTCTATGGGATTTTCGGTCTTTACCTGATATGCGCAGACCTGTTCAACCTCGCTTCTGGCGAACCATCGTAGCGCGTCTACCGCGTGACAACCGCCAGTAAGGATTGCCGTTCCACTTTGTTGCCGACTGGCATACCACTTCTGCTTTGGAGTCATCCATATCCTGTGCATATAGTCGACCTCTATCATGAAAATGTTGCCGAATACGCCTTGTTCGATAAGTCGGTTGATTGTCATCAACAGCGGATTCCAATGTAGCACGAACCCTACCAATGTCTTAACCTTGTTCTTTTTCACAGCCTCCTGCTGCTTTCTTACATCTTCTGCCGTCAATGCCACTGGTTTTTCGATTATGATATGCTTACCTGCCTTTGCTGCCGCAATCACATACTTCGTGTGTTGATGGTGGGGTGTGCAAACCACCACCGCATCAACATCCTCTCGTTTTAGACTATCCGCAGCATCAGTTTCAATGGCGCACTGGAGGTCGTATTGGTCCCGATATCGCTCTGCATTTGCAGGATTTCGACTGACGAGCACTCGAACTTCAGAGCGTCCATCTTTCTGAAACGCCTTTATGTATTCTCCTGCCACCGCACCACAGCCAATAATTCCTATACCAAGTTTCTTCATGCTCCGCTCCCTTTTTATATATTTCGCTGCCAATACTCGAAATTATCACCAAACAAGCCCTTATGTATAGAAGCTCGAATATCTCTCCATGGCATCCATTATGGCTTTAACATTTTCAAGAGGCACTCCTGGGTAAAGCCCGTAGAGCAGCATGAGACCTCCCTCCCGACTACCAAGCTTTTCCACCTCTTCTCGGATTAGAGTATCAATTTGTTTCGGCGAGCCAAAAGGCGTAATTTGTTGTCGGTCTATATCGAGGTCAATACAGACCTTTCCTTTGAGATTTTCAGCTATCCAATCAACGCCGTTTACGAGGTCCTGCAGGTTAAGAACGTCCACACCGCTGAGGACAATCTCGTCCGCAAGATTACGAATATCACCGTCAGAATGCATGTGTACGAGACAGCCCGCCTTATGGACCGGTGCCATCAGGTGTTCATATATTGGCTTAATAAAGTTGCGGAAATGTTCCGGCGAAAGCAAAGGGCCGCGCTGCATCCCCAAATCTTCCGGATAGCACATCATCTCTGCGCCCGCATCAAGATATCGCTGCACAATCCCAATATTGAAGGTTTCTACCATTTCAATCAATCGCCAAAGCTTGGGTTGCCGGTCGGCCATATCAAGCAAGAGATTCTCATACCCTCGTAGGTAGCTGAGCCGCTGGAACGTATGACCGTGTTCCAAACTGCCGGCATAGCTTTTGCCTTGCGACTTAGATTTTGAGACCACGCTCTTGATAGAAGACCAATCAATCTCTGTCATGCCGTTGGTCTCGGTTGGGTCGGGAGGGGTGAAAGATTCTAAGGCACTCCAATCTGCCAGTGGATGCTCGGTTACTGTGCCTGTGATACCGTCATCGGTGGTTTCCCAGACGCAACCCCAAGCATCAGTATAAGGCACACCAGCCCGTTCCCATGGAGCTATTTCAGGGAGGGCCTCAGGTAATTCCTCGTTCTTTTGGTTAAACTCGCCAAACAAAATGCGGTGTTCAGCCATAAGAGCAAAGAGAAGCTCCGGCTGGTAATGATGCCAGCATGCGGGATTTATCCAAAAAACAATGGGTATATAGTCTGGCTGCTCAAATCTAATGGCTCGTAAAGTGTTTTGGCTGACAGTATTAACAAGCATTAACTGTAACCTTCGGTGGCAATTAGTCTTAGATCGCTCGTAGCAAGATTCTGGCCGTTCTCCAATAATAGCACATATTCTGCAGTGTGACAATAT
>JBHIDV010000448.1:0-2181 GCA_046760285.1 Sedimentisphaerales bacterium | reverse complement strand
CCGCGCGGCCTGATAAGCGTCGCAAAGCCTACGCCAAATATCAAAAGTACCGCTGTTGCGGGTTCAAGAATCGTAATCATAAGCTCGACGCTCTCTAAACTGCCGGTGTCGGCATAATAGGCATCATAAATATGCAGCCGCCAAATGCCCTGGGCATTTTCGCCGTCAAAAACTGATAGAGGGTCCTCCGGCTGATATCGGCCTGGAAAAGGCGGCTCAGCCTGGCCTATCGGGATTTCAGCCTCGTCGTCAAATATGGTATCGATGTAATCTTCGCCCTCAATATACTCCTCAGAAGGATTGTATATATTCAAGGTAGCCGTTGTCCCACTGGGACTTTCCAGGATAATTTGCAAATCGAATACATTATCATGGGTCAAACTAATGGCCACATCAAGATCCTCAATAGTAAAATTGTCGGGGACTTCTATAACGGCATCGACCATCCAGCCTTGGCTGTCGTCTGAGTCCGCAGGAATTTCTAAATCGAACTCGCCGCCGTAGGTACGGACTGGGTCAGTAGAGCTATTGGGGTCCTCAGAATTTTCTAAATTGAATTGGCTGGTGTAGGTATAGACAGGGCTGGCAACAACGCTGAGACAAAACCCCCTCATAATAACAAAAATTATAACAATCCGTTGTAGGCTGCAGCGAGCATCCATTCTCTATCAACTTGTCGGTTTTATATGCACATACTCATTATCCCCCAATTTCTACCTACTTTACTTCAATAACCGAGTTAAATTCGCCAAAAGGATTTACTTCTGTCAGCTCGTTATATGGGTCCTGTTGCCATTGACCATCGACCACCAGCCGATAGCGATATTTACCTTGGGGCAGCTTCATCTCAGTTTGCCAGACGCCGCTATCACCTATCCTTTGCATAGGATTTCTTGCCGGCTGCCAATCATTGAAGTCACCGGCAATCTGGACGCTGTTTGCTCGCGGATACAGCGATACAAATATCACAGCATCATTTATCTGATTAACACCATAATAGTCGGAAAGCTTAGCATCGGTTTCAGTCAGGGTCCTGGGGCTTCGACTGAGCTCAGCCGGACGTCCTTCGCGGGAACCCGGTTCAGGTTCTTCAGAGAGGTATTGCTCGACCTTTGCATCTGGCTCTCCAGTCGGACGGCAGGTTGACTCAGCTTTTGTCTGAGGTTGTGCCACCTGCAGCAGTTCCTCTGCGGTGGTGCTGATAGACTCAAGCTGATGAGCTAAAGAGTCAACGGCCTGCCGGTGTTGCCGCTTGGCCTCGGAGCCAATAACCTCCTCGGCCAGTGAGCGAAAGTCCCTCTGGCCTTTGCTCGCAGAATCATATTCATTGATGGGCTGGCCAAAACTCGATGCCTCCTTGATTTTAGTGTTGAAATTAACCACTGTTCTGAACATCTTATCAGCAAAGTGAGACCGCAATTCGGCCAAGATCTCCCGGGCCATCTTTGTCCGTATATCGTACATACTGGCCAAGACCCTCACATTCACCTGCTGGCTGCACCGTTTGCAGAGGATACTTAGCGTCTCCAGTTGTTTGCTAAGTCCATGCAGCGCAAAATACCCCGTCTCGACAGGAACGATAACATCCGTCGCTGCCCTGAGTGCATTAAAGGTCAAAAGACCCACCGCGGGCGGACAATCGATTATGGCGTAATCATACTCGCTGCTTATTTCGGCCAGCACATCCCTCAAGCAGCATTCGCGCTCAGCAATACCAGTCATTTGCTGCTCGAACGCCGATAGGTCTATACTGGCCGGGGCCAGCTCTAATCTATCACTGATCTGCCAGAGTATCTCTGTCAGCCTAATCGGCTCGTTTCTACTCTTGCTTATAAGCACATCATAGATGCTCTGCTCAATCTGCTCTTCGGGCACGGCCAGACCCACCGCACAATGCGATTGGGGGTCCATATCAACCAGCAAGACCCTCTTTTGCACTTCAGCCAAAGCGCTGGCCAGGTTTATGGCTATGGTAGTCTTGCCGCAGCCACCTTTCTGATTAACAACCGCTATAGTCCTCATAGTCTTTCTCCAACCTCTGGGGTCACTTATAGCTAAAGTCCGAAAAAATCCCTTACCACAGCTTTTTCAATACTGGGAAAACGACTACATGCCTATTATTAGTATTCGGCAAAAAAATCTGAAAAACTTTACATTTTTATGGGACGGGCCGATAAAAAA
>JBHIDV010000447.1:0-2198 GCA_046760285.1 Sedimentisphaerales bacterium | reverse complement strand
TTCCCATCTGCTCTGCAATATCATCGTACGGCTGCTGTTGGATGTATCGCATTACAAGGACCTGGCGAGATGTTTTATTCAACTGGGCAATAGCATTGAGTATTGCCTGCAGTTCTTCTGCGTTTATTAGTTTGCTCAAAGGAGAATTATAATTCGAAGCCGGCTCGTGTATCTGGTCCAATGACAGAGCTGCCTGTTTCTGCCTTCGGCGCCAGTCGAATGCCAGATTTATTGCAGCTCTATGGGCGTAAGCAGCCCAATTTGCAATCCTGTTGGGCTTAGTATTGCCAAGTTTTATGAATAACTCCTGCATTAGTTCCTCAGCTACATCCTCGCGCAGGGTCAGCCTCGTCAAGAGCGCATATAAACTCGCGCCGGACTTGTCTAATAGCTCTAAAAGTTCTTCTTGTCGCTCTCTCAAAAAATCCCCCTCGGTTTCTACTTCAAAGCTCTGTCATTATAGACGAAAAAGGCGGCTCCTGCGCAACCTCTTTTTGCAGGCAGGGTTTTGCCCTCAATTATCAGTGCGCATAAAAAAGGCCGAGCCAAATCAGCCCGGCCTTGATATTATGCTGTTGCACCTGATAAGATTAACTAGCGGGTACTAATCCTGTGTAAAAGTTTTCTGCAAAAAATCCTTCAATGGAAATTGAGTAAGACGACCCCACGTAAAACCTTGCCCGCCTTCGGCGGAATGAGGCTAAATATTTAACCTCCAGTTTTATTGGGGGTTGTTTTTCGCGTGGAATTTTTTGCCGGTCAGGCGTTCGTAAGCCTCGATGTATTTTTGGCTGGTCTTTGTCACAATGTCTTCAGGCAGCGCCACGCCGGGGCCGGATTTATCAAAATTTATACTCTCTAAGAAATTGCGAACAAACTGCTTATCGAAACTTTCCTGGTCCCTGCCGACTTCATACTTATCCGCTGGCCAGAACCGCGAAGAGTCCGGCGTCAAAACCTCGTCAATCAAAATAATCCTGCCGTCAGTAACGCCCCACTCAAATTTCGTGTCGGACAAGATTAGCCCTTTGCTCTGGGCGTAGCTACTGGCCTTTTTGAAAATCTCTATGCTCTTGTCACGCACATACCGAGCATGCTCTTGGCCAATCATATCCACACATTGCTGGAAGCTGATATTCTCATCGTGTGTTCCTCTTTCTGCCTTGGTAGCCGGTGTAAAAACCGGCTCCGGCAGTTTTTCGCATTGCTTCAGTCCCGCTGGCAATTTTACCCCACAAATAGTCTGTGTCGCCCGATAGTCTCTCCAGCCCGAGCCGGCCAGGTATCCGCGCACCACACATTCGATGGGCAGAACCTCAGTTTTTCTAACCAGCATACTCCGGCCAGCCAACTGCTCAGAATAGTCGCAAAACGGCTGCGGAAAACTTTTTACATCATCACTAATTAGATGATGCTCCACTTGGCCAGTTAAAAAATCGAACCAGAATCGTGAAATCTGCGTCAGAACAATCCCCTTATAGGGTATGCCGTTAGCCATAACCACATCAAAGGCGCTTATTCGGTCGGTCGCAACAATAAGCAGCTTATCGCCCAGGTCGTATATGTCACGAACCTTGCCTCGACTTGGCTCAGCCCCCGCGATATTTGTCTGCAAAACCGTCCGCACCGCTATCGGCGGGGAATTTTCAATTTTGAATTTTGAATTTTGAATTTTCATATTGCCTGCCCTTTAATTCCGTGTAATCCGTAAAACTTGTACCCGCGAAGGCGGGTATCCGCGGTTAAATAGCTCTGCACTAATTTATAGCAAATTGCTGGGTCTTGCCACCAGCTTTTTTAGAAAAATTTATATTGCATATTCAAAAAAACTTCTCTTCGAGTATAATTGCCAGCGATTAATAGGGTGTTTAGCCGTTGCCGGCACGGCGATGGTATAAATCGCAAACTCAGCATTATCCGCAGTAAGAGGAAAGAAAAGATGCCTACGGTCAAAGATATTATTGTCCGAAAGCCAACGGAAGAAGAACTAAAGACCTGCAAGAGTTGGCCGATCTGGAAATGCGAGCCCAGCACTTTCGACTGGGCGTATACGGAAAAAGAAACCTGTCTTTTAGTAGAGGGCAAGGTAACGGTCACCGACGGCCAAGATTCGGTAAGTTTCGGCCCGGGTGATTTGGTGGTCTTTCCCGAGGACCTCGAATGCACCTGGAAAGTCCAGGAGGCCGTGACAAAACACT
>JBHIDV010000446.1:0-2220 GCA_046760285.1 Sedimentisphaerales bacterium | reverse complement strand
GGAATACGCAATGGACAAGAAAACAACCGCCACATACTCTGGGCATTTTATGCAATCCGAAACATCCAGCGCTGGCAGAGTTTCCTACAGAATTTCATAGCAACTGGCAATGGTGGGACCTGGTAACCAAATCCAAGTTCATGATCCTGGATGAGTTCGGGCCTGACTTTCACCCCATCGTACAGGTGATCGACGATTGGAATACCAATCGCAAACTTGGTCTTATTTTCGAGGCCAAAGTTGGCCAGGGCAAACTGCTTGTGTGCAGCATCGACCTTCGCACCAGTCTCGACAAACGTCCCGTCGCACGGCAAATGCTTCACAGCCTCCTAAAGTACGTGGACAGCGAGGCTTTTGTCCCGAGTCAGAGTCTCGACATCGAACTCGTCCGCAGCTTGCTTAAGAAACCATGCTCGAAGGATTAGAAAAGGAGTCGCAGCTACATGAATCCGACCATTTTGCTGGTAGTTGCCATATACTTTACTGTATCGCTGTGTATAGGCTTTGGGGTTGCACGCAAGGAGAAGAACAAGGTCGATGACTATTTCCTGGCTGGCCGAAAACTGCCATGGTACGCAGTGGCACTGTCGATGACCGGCTCCAATATCGGCACTGAGCATTTCATTGGAATGGTCGGAACTGCGTACGCTTTTGGCCTGGCACCGGCAACATTTGAATGGGGCAACTTCATCCCCTATTCAATTCTCTGTTGGATATTTCTTCCATTCTTCTTTCGCAAGAAGCTATACACTATCCCTGAGTTTCTCGAACGTCGATACGCACCTTCCACACGCGGTGTGTTCGCGGCTTTGTCACTCTTGCACATGATTTTGGGGGTACTCGCACCGGCATTATACGCGGGCGGCCGGATTGTTTACGAGATGGCTCTGCAGCAACCGATCAAAACGTTCAACTGGGGCTTTATGGGTTGCGTGCTGATAATCTCCGGTGTGACTGCTGCGTACTGCATTTATGGCGGACTATTGTCGGTAGTATGGACAGACGTGCTGCAAGTAGCAACTTTGGTGGCGGGAGGGTTACTGCTGGTCCTTATCGGCATAAACAATGTTGGTGGGATCAATGAGGTAATCCAGAGGAACCT
Organism: Sedimentisphaerales bacterium; assembly: GCA_046760285.1. Classification (GTDB taxonomy): domain Bacteria; phylum Planctomycetota; class Phycisphaerae; order Sedimentisphaerales; family Anaerobacaceae; genus JBHIDV01. Next base: position 1,118 of record JBHIDV010000446.1, on the reverse strand, counting down.
CGCCGCTGACACAACGCGCTTCAGCCTTATCCAACGAGCCTCGCACCCTGTCTGCCCATGGCCCGGCGTGGCTACCTTCTGGCTGACGCTTTCGCTTTGGTATGTGGGGACTAACCAGTTCTACATCCAACGATGCCTGGGAGCCAGGAGCGAGTGGGACGCCAAGATGGGGGTAATCGGCTGTGCGTACATAAAGTTCTTCCTACCCTTGATCATTGTGTTTCCAGGACTGGTGGCCTTTGCAATGTTCGGGCCGGGCCTTGCAGAAGATGCCGTCTATGTGAAAATGGTCAATGACTTACTGCCGCCCATCGGACGGGGCATCTTACTGGCGGCACTGATAGCGGCCATTATGAGCACGGTCTCAAGCGTGTTGAACTCTGCTTCAACCATCTGGGCTATGGATGTGTACAAACGACTCGGCCAGCCTTTTGCCAGCGAGCAGGAACTGGTCAAAGTCGGACGGTGGTCAACGTTTGTGATCATCGTGATCGGCACGGCATTGGCACCGTTGCTGCTGTGGTGGAAGGGCGGCATTTTCATCTACATTCAGGACATGGCTGCATTCTTTGCTCCACCGATTGCCGTAATCTTCCTGGCAGCGTTTCTGTGGCGTCGCGCTCACGGCCGAGCTGCAAGCTTCACATTGGTATTCGGCATCGTCAGCGGCATTGTCTTGAAATTTGTCGGCTTGACCTTTGGCCCGAACGGCATCGCCCAGCTTAAGCCTCTGCTGAACCGAGCTGCGGTCAACTGGGCACTTTGCTTTGTCACTCTAATCCTGACAACGATGCTGATTCGGCGTAATCCCAAAGAGTCGTACGACCCTGACACTATCTGGAACCTCCGGTGGTCACGGCTGCCCCAAGCTGAACGTCCGCTTAACCGCTGCTGGCGAAACCTCATATTCTGGTGGGTCATGATGGTCAGTATCTCTACGGGTCTGTTTGTGGTTTTCCATTAAGTATATCGCTATAATTATTATTGGCCACAAAAAGGCACAAAAATCGCGAATCGCAAATCGACAAGCGATACGCGATTAGCGACCAGCCGAGGCTGCCTCACCAATTAAAAAATTTGTTGCAAATCTTTCGTATTTTGTATATCTTATCGCGCAT
>JBHIDV010000445.1:0-2224 GCA_046760285.1 Sedimentisphaerales bacterium | reverse complement strand
TAAGCAAGGCTCCAAAATTCTTCGACAATTCGTAAGTTATTACAAATTTATGGAAAATTTCACCACAATTCAAGTATTATTTCAAAATATTGCCGAAAACCTCCCGAAGGTTTGGAACCTTCGGGAGGTTACTCGAGAAGTTCAGCGATGGCCCTCGGCAATTCCTCAGTTGCGATTGGCTTGCTAAATACACGCTTTGCGCCGAAGGCCTGAGCCACTCTAAGGAAATCCCTGGTCACGACTCGACCGCCTCCAGAGATAGCGATGATTTTAACCTCAGGGGAAATTTGTCGCAGTTCCCGGATGGTTGCCAGTCCTTCCTTCTCAGGCATGACAATGTCTGTCACGACTAAGTCGGCTGGCTCATAGCGGTACAGTTTCAAGCCTTCTTCACCATCAGCGGCTGTAACAACCTGGTATCCTTCGTCCTCGAATATCTCCTTGAGCATAGTTCTGACTTGAGGTTCATCATCTATGACTAAAATTCGTGCCATGAGTATGACTCCTTGCTTTTAGTCTTTTTTGTCCTCCAGTACACGCCGTACCACACTTTCTAAATCGTTAAGATCAATTGGTTTTTTCAGGTACTCCCGGATGCCACGGTTTTTGATTTTTTCTTCAGTCACCATTTTACTAAAGCCTGTGACAAGGATTACAGGTATGTCAGGCCGGAGGTGCACCACTTGCTCGGCAAGCTCTATGCCGGTCATTTCGGGCATGGTCTGGTCTGTAATGACGAGGTCAAATTTGTCCGGCTGGGCGCGGAACTGCTCCAGCGCTTCCACGCCGCTGGTCTGAGCTGTAATATCATAACCGAGTGCCTCCAGCATGTCTCTTACCATGGCTGTGACCTGCTTCTCGTCATCAACAACCAGAATATGTTCCTTGCCCTTGAATTCGGGGGACTCTGCCTGGGAGGTGGGCTCTTCTGAGACTGAGCGGTCGCTTCTGGGGAGAAAGACCCGAAATGTGCTGCCCTTGCCGGCTTCACTGTATACTCTTATCGCACCCCCCAGACTTGTCACAATACCGTGAACCGTGGCAAGGCCCAAACCAGTGCCTTGCCCTACCTCCTTGGTTGTAAAAAACGGATCGAATATACGCTCCATGGTTGCCTTATCCATGCCACACCCTGTATCACTAATGGTAAGTTCTACATAACTTCCCTTCTGGAGCTCCGGGGAAGACTTGATGGTCCTGGCATTGACTTTGAAAACACCAAGGCTTACTTCCAATAGCCCGCCATTTTCACCCATAGCCTGGTAAGCGTTTGTACACAGGTTCATGATCATCTGGTGTATCCGAGTCGGATCAGCCACGACACTGCCACATTCTTCATCAATATTCTGGCGAATCTCGATGGTTGGTGGCAGCGTAGCCTCAAGAAGTCTAAGAACCTCTTTCACAATCAAGTGAATTTGTACCGGTCTACGTTCTTGTTCCTGGTGTCGACTAAAAGTAAGGATTTGCTCTATCAGTTTTTGGGCTCGTTTTGAGGCGGTCAATATCTCTTGCTGTTTTGTTCGAACTGGACTATCTTCGGGTAATTTACGCAGGCTCATTTCGGTGTTACCCATAATAACCCAGAGTAAGTTGTTAAAATCGTGTGCAATCCCTCCTGCAAGCGTTCCCAGAGCTTCCATTTTTTGTGCCTGGCGAAGTCGGGCCTCCAGTTTTGACTTTTCTTCTTCCGCACGTTTGCGCTCGGTGATGTCTATGCAATATTCAATAACCTGAGAGAGATTAGCTTCACTATCGAAAATGGGATGACAGTGAACTTCAACGTTTCTGGCGTTGCCCTCTGCGTCGTAATGAATATGCTCTACCGTTACAGATGCTTTCGTTCTCCGTACTTCTTCAATCGGACAACGATGTTCCACACCTCCGCATGCTCTGTCGCGCCTGTGGGTAAGGGCATAGCAGGTTGGTTGTTCTGATAGATTGCCCAGGCGAGCGGCTGAATTCGCCAGTTGAATCGTGTAGTCATTGGCATCAACCACATAGAAGGGATGCGTCAAAGATTCCAATATGGTGTTCAGGAACTCATTTTGCTGCTTGATTTGGTCCTGCGCGCGTTTGCGCTCGGTGATGTCACGCAGGACACCTTCGTAATAAATTCGACCTTGAGAATCGAAAACCTGATGTCCATGATCCTCTACCCAGAGTTCACTCCCGTCTTTTTTCTTCAGCCGAAAAATACTGGACTCCTCCTTGTCCTTCAGGA
>JBHIDV010000444.1:0-2230 GCA_046760285.1 Sedimentisphaerales bacterium | reverse complement strand
CAGGGCAGGCAATTTCCTTTTCTGCGATAATGACCATACAATTGGCGGTTCCGCCTCGAACTTCAGCGCCGTAGGAAGGCATGAAAGTTACTTCGAGGCCTCGCTTCATCGCCGTCTGGGCCAACAACCTGCCGGCTAATATGATTCCCTGTCCGCCGAAACCGGCGATAATAATCTCTTCATGAAATTCGTCTGTGGTCATCCTCCTGGTCAGTCTTTTAATCGACCCAGCGGAAAAACTTTTGTCATTTCCTGTTCGATCCATTCCATCGCCTTAGTGGGACTCATTCGCCAATAGGTCGGGCATGGACTAAGTAGCTCCACCAGTGATAGACCTTCAGCGCCACTGAGCTGCAGTTCAAAGGCGTGCTTGATAGCCTTTTTGGCCTTACGGATGCGAGCTGGACTGCTTAAGGCGCATCGCTCGACATAGGCCGCACCCGGCAGAACAGCCAATAATTCGGATATTTGCAGTGGATAGCCCTCGCTGTGGGCATCCCGGCCCTTTTGCGTGGTGGCGGTGACCTGTCCCAGAACGGTCGTGGGTGCCATCTGGCCGCCCGTCATTCCAAAGACCGCGTTATTGATAAAGATAACCGTTATTTGTTCGCCTCGATGAGCAGCGTGAATGATTTCCGCTGTCCCGATTGCCGCAAGGTCGCCATCACCTTGATATGAGAATATTATTTTATCTGGATTGGTCCTTTTCATACCGGTTGCAACGGCGGGTGCTCTGCCGTGCGCTACCTCGACCATATCGACATCGAGGTAATTATACGCCAACACCGCACAACCTACAGGTGCTATACCGATAGTGCGGCCGTGTATGCCGAGTTCGTCGATGGTCTCGGCTATCAATCGATGGGCAATGCCATGCCCGCAGCCGGGACAGTAATGCGTAGGGCAATCCTTAAAAGTAGGTGTTCGTGTAAATATTGTTCTCATTTCATTGGGTTCCCGCGAACCGGGGTCCCTTCATTTTCTTGCAGGCACCTTTTGTGTTCGTATAGTCAAATGTTTGATTTTATCGAGGATTTCGTCGACGGTTGGCACGCCGCCGCCGGGTCGGCCATAAAATAAGACTGGTGCTTTTCCTGCTACAGCTAATTTTACGTCCTCGACCATTTGGCCAAGACTCATTTCCACGGTCAGGAAAATCCTAAATTCTTCAGCAGCCTTATTAATTTGTTCCGTAGGAAACGGCCAAAGAGTGATAGGGCGTATCCAGCCGACCTTGATTCCTTCTTCTCTTGCCTTGTTCACCGCGCCGCGTACGATTCTGGCAGCCACGCCGTATGCAACCACTACGATTTCGGCATCGTCAAGGGCGTATTGTTCGCAGAGTACTTCATTTTTCTGGACCTGTTCATACTTGGCCTGCAGCTTGTAGTTTAATTCCTCCAGCACCCCTTCCGGCAGCCATAGTGAGCGGATAATATTTTGCTCTCTTGCCTTGGCCCCGGTTAAGGCCCAGTCTTTGGGCGGTAGGTCTCGGCCTGGTTTTTTTTCCAATACTATCGGCTCCATCATCTGGCCCAGGATTCCGTCAGCGAGGACAACAACAGGTATTCGATATTGGTCAGCTAAGTCAAACGCCAACGGCATACAATCGACCAGCTCCTGTACACTCGATGGTCCCAGGACGATGGTCCGATAGTCACCGTGTCCCCCGCCACGAGTGGCCTGGAAGTAATCGCCCTGTGACGGCGCAATATTACCCAGGCCGGGCCCACCTCGCATTACATTTACAATAACAGCAGGTAGCTCTGCTCCAGCTAAATAACTGATTCCTTCCTGCATCAGGCTGATGCCGGGACTCGATGAGCTGGTCATAGCTCTTTTGCCCGTGGCTGAAGCCCCAAATACCATGTTAATTGCCGCTAACTCACTTTCGCTCTGGACAAAGACCCGACCTTCTTCGGGCATTCTTCGGGACATGTAAGCGGTAATTTCGTTTTGCGGCGTAATGGGATAGCCGAAATAAGCATCGCAGCCGGCAATGATAGCCGCTTCACCAAGAGCCTCATTGCCACACATTAACACCCGTTCGCTTATTTCTTTCACGCTATCAATCCCTCTTTTTTCACGTGCAAAATAAAAGGTGAATTATAATTTTCGTAAAGATTTTCGGGAATTGCTATAACTGAAATAAGCTCACCTTCCTCAAGAAGTATTTCAAATAGAAGGTCGCTCAAGCTTTCTCTGACTTCAAAAGTATTTAGGGACTTAT